>NZ_JAKTII010000012.1:109492-283848 GCF_027855175.1 Acinetobacter sp. AOR14_HL
CGCTTTTTTTATTGCGATTTTTAAAATATTTAGTCATTCCTACGTCTCCTTAATCATAATTTCTTTCGATCTTGGTCTAAATTATTTACCAATCGCCTTTTCTCAATTGCTGTTTAGTATCTTGTCTATCTCTACGATGTTGAGCACGAGGCTTTTCCGTTTCATGCATTCCGCCTTTGTGAAGTAAAGGGGAAAGAGCTACTTGATTACGGACTTTGATTTTTGACATTTCTTTAATTTTCATGTTTTAACCCTTAATACATAAAACTTGTTTAAGTGTGTGGACAACCTCAATGAGGTCCGCCTGATTTGCCATGACTTCATCAATATCTTTATAAGCACTTGGTATTTCATCGACAACACCGCTGTCTTTACGGCATTCAATACCTTGGGTTTGTTCAATAAGATCTTGCTGGTTAAAAAGGTTTTTCGCCTTGCTTCGACTCATCTTACGACCTGCTCCATGAGAACAAGAACAAAATGACTCAGCGTTTGCTTTACCTTTAACGATATAAGATCTTGCTCCCATTGAACCTGGGATAATGCCTAACTCATCTAAACCAGCACGAATTGCGCCTTTTCGGGTAATCAATAAATTTTCACCAAAATGTGTTTCACGGCTTACATAGTTATGGTGACAATTAATTGCTTCTTTTGTCATTTGAAAAGAAGGTAGAAGAGGGCGAATTGCTTCTAATATTAATCGCATCATTTCTTTGCGATTTTCAAAAGCATATTCTTGAGCCCATTCTACAGCCTCCACATAATCATCGAAACTTTTTGAGCCTTCGGCAAAATAACTCAAATCTTTATCAGGTACATGACCAAAACGATGCTGAGCCTCTTTCTTGGCTAACTCAATAAAATAAGTGCCAATAACGTTGCCAAGCCCTCTGCTACCTGAATGCAGCATAATCCATACGTCTTGATTTTCATCAATACAGAGCTCTATAAAGTGGTTGCCGCCACCTAAAGTGCCTAATTGCTTTTGCCATGTCGCATCAAATTGTCGGAGCATTCGGACAAGACCAGGATGCTTTTTGATAATCGGCTCTAAGCTTTTTTCAAGTGGAATAATGCTTGAAGCTTTTGCTTTGATTTGTTTGTGTAAGGCAAATCCGACTGGTACTTTACGTTCGATTGCATCTCGTAAACGACTTAAACTATCTGGCAATTGAGAAGCCTTTAGACTTAAACGAATTGCATTCATCCCACAGCCAATATCTACGCCTACAGCAGCAGGAATAATGGCATGTTTAGTCGGAATAACACTGCCTACGGTAGCGCCTTTTCCGACATGAACATCTGGCATAACAGCAATATGTGAGTATATAAATTGCAGTTGAGCCATTTTCTTGAGTTGTTCGATACTTTCACTATCTATATCTTGAGTGAAAATTTTAACGGGGACACCATATAGTGCCTCCTCATTTAATATTTTTTGTATGCCCATAATTTTTCTCTTATTTTTGTCCGAGCAGGCATAAAAAAACCTAGCGAATGCTAGGTTTTAAATTTGAGCATTCGGACAAGTGAAGTGAATTTGTACACTTGTCCGTGAGCTGACATCGTGCCAAATTATTTAGTCTGTTTTACCTTGTACTGTTGGCATGATGTCCTCCTTATTTAAAAGTGCCGTTGAAAATCTGAACGGCATTTTACGCTTTTTAAATCAAAGATCAAGCTTTTGATCTTTGATTTACTTTTAATTATCTATTGAAACCGATTTTTAGTCTTGCTCTGACTTCACGTTCATTTGATCATAAGGGATCAGTTTTGTTTTATTTTTCCACTTATAGCCTAACCAGATAATTAAGAACAATGGCAAGCTAATATAGGTTGAAAGTAGGCCTAACCAGTCAATTTTTCCACCTAAAATGGCCTGATAGTTTTGTCCCAAAATAATAATTGAACATAGGATAAATGCAAACCAAGGGGCAAATGGGAAAAATTTGGCACGGTATGCTAAATCTTCTAATTTATAGCCTTGAGCAATATAACCTTTGCGGAAACGATAGTGCGAAATAGCAATTCCTAGCCAAACAATAAAGCCACACATACCTGACATATTGAGTAGCCAGTTAAATACTTGCTTTTCACCAATAAAAGTCGTCAAGAAACAAAAAGCGGCGATAATTGTTGTGGCATATAGTGCATTCATCGGAACGCCACGACCATCAAGTTTTGCAAACCACCTTGGCGCACGGCCTTCCTGAGCCATTTTAAACAACATACGAGTTGAAGAATACATGCCCGAGTTACCTGCTGACAAAATAGCAGTAAGAATGACAGCATTCATCAAACCAGCCGCGAAAGCAAAGCCAACTCTTTCATAGAGTAAGGTAAATGGAGAAAGCGCAATATTTTCAGTGGCAGCAGCTTGCAACAAATTTGGGTCATCATAGGCAATGAGAGTGCCGATAATGAAAATACATAAGATATAAAACAGTAAGATTCGCCAGAAAATCTGTTTGATTGCAAGTGGAATCGTTTTCTTTGGATCTTTTGATTCGCCAGCGGCAACGCCAACCATCTCAGTTCCTTGGAAAGAGAATCCGGCAATCATTGCAACACCAATCATGGCCTGTAAACCACCTACAAAAGGTGCTTCTTTATAGGTCCAGTTTCCAAAAGCTGCGACACCTGGAGTTAGCATAATCTTAATGATCATGGCTAAACCAATGATAATAAAGGCAACGATGGCGATCACTTTTACCATTGAGAACCAGAATTCGCTTTCGCCGAATCCCTTTACTGTCATGGCATTAATCATAAAGATAATAATAAGGAACAGGGCACTCCAATAGAATCCTGGTATATCAGGGAACCAGAACTTCATAATAAACTGAACTGCAACAAGTTCGAATGCAACCGTAATCGCCCAGTTATACCAGTAGTTCCAACCTAAAGCGAAACCAAAGCCTTCTTCGACATAACGACTGCCATATGTAAAAAAAGCACCAGAAGTCGGATTGTGGGTTGCAAGCTCACCTAAACTGGTCATTAAGAAGTAAATCATAATGCCAATGAGAGAGTAGGCGAGTAGCGCTCCACCTGGGCCAGCATTTGCAATGGTTGATCCAGAAGCAAGGAAGAGGCCTGTACCAATGGAACCACCAATGGCGATCATATTCAGATGACGAGCCCCGAGCTTACGCTGGAGTTTTTCAGGAGCATGTGTTTCGCTCATGGAGATTCCTTACATAGTTTGTTATGCACAGGCATATAACACCTTAAAGCCTTGAAGGTCAGTTTTAGTCTGGCACTGACCAAAGTGCTTCTCAATTAAGATCGGATAGTTTAAAAAACGGTTTGCTACAATCCATAGCTCACCTGATGCCTTTAAATGTTTTTTAGCGTTCTGGCAGAGTCCTTCACTTGCATCATAGTTGGTATGAATACCTTGATGAAAAGGAGGATTACTGACAATGGCATCGAGTTCTGTTGGAGCGTCTGCAATACCTATAACAGGCTGCAATCTCAACTGGTCTGAACCTATTCCATTTCGACTAAAAGTCATTTCCGTTGACCGTAAAGCGAAAGCATCAATATCTAGAGCATGAATAATATTACTTGAATTTATTTTTGCCAAATAGCAACTGATAATTCCAGCACCACACCCGAAGTCGGCAATTCTACCTGATTTCACCTGATTAAGATAAGGGAGTAAAACAGCAGTTCCGACATCTAGATGATTTTGGCTAAAGACACCGGGTAGGGCGCAAATCGTAAGCTCTTGTTCATTCACCTGAACAGTATAAGTTTTAAGCCATTTTTCCAGAGGTTTAATCTGTTCTGTTTTCTCAATCTTTAAGTGCCACAATTGACAGTGGCGGGCACTATCAAGTTTGAGTACTTTGCCGAAGTTTTGTAATTGTTTAGCGGCTCTTTCTACGCCACCCTTTTTTTCACCGACTAAAAAAACAGCTTGATCGGTTTTAAGATGGCTCATCACTACATGCAATATGTAATTCAAGAGTTCTTTAGATTTTGGAACAAAAATGATTGCTTGGTCGAATTCTTGTGATGGAAACTCAACTGAGAAGTGTGCTTTTGTTCCACTATTAATAAATCCCTGATAGTCGGCATGGTTCCATGTCCAGACTGACGCATCAGTCCCAGCGGGTAATTGACTGACTAAGGCATCATTCGGTGCATTAATTAACAAGATTCTACCTTTTAAATAGTCTTGCTGTCTTAATACCACTTCACTTCTAGGATCCATGTACATCTCTCATGAAGAAGAATGCCCAGTGGGAGCTGGGCAGTAATCAAAATTAAAAGTTAGTTATTTATGCGTTTCAGGAAGTACAACATTTAAAATCAATGCCGCTATACCACCTGTTGCCACGCCAGAGCTAAAAATATTTTTAAATAATTCTGGAAGATGCTCTAAAATTTGAGGAACTTGAGCAACACCTAAACCTAATGCAAGTGAGATGGCAATAATTAATAATGCTCGGCGATCTAAGTGAATAGATGAAAGAATATTAATACCTGATGCAGCCACTGCACCGAACATGACCATAACAGCGCCACCTAAAACCGCTTGAGGAACTGCTTGTATCACACCAGCTACCGCAGGAAATAGACCTAATAAAATTAGTAAAATGGCAATCCAGATACCTACATAGCGGCTAGCAACCCCAGTGAGTTGAATTACACCATTGTTTTGAGCGAAAACAGAACTAGGGAAAGTGTTAAATAATCCTGCCAATAAAGAGTTTGCACCATTAACTAACACACCACCTTTAATACGTTGCATCCATACTGGACCATTAACAGGTTGGTTGGAAAGTTTACTAGTTGCTGTCACATCACCAATTGCTTCTAAAGAGGTCACCAAATAAATGAATGCCATTGGAATGAACAATCCCCAAGAGAAGCTCAAACCAAAGTGCATTGGTGTTGGAATTTGTACGAGTGGCGCATCTTTAATACCAGAGAAATCTAGATGTCCCATAAATCCAGCAAGAATGTAACCACTCACTAAAGCGATTAAAATAGCCGAGCTTTTAATCCAAACCACTCGAATACGATTTAGAACAATAATAATGGCAAGTACGGTACATGACATAATAAGGTTGTCTGCACTTGCAAAAGTATGATCTTGCATGGCTTGGTAGCCACCACCCATACTAATCAAGCCTTCTTTAATAAGCGTTAAGCCAATTAATAAAACAACAATGCCAGTCACCAAAGGAGTAATTAGTCTTTTTACCCATGGAAGAATTTGCGAAACACCCATTTCAATGAAGGAACCTGCAATGACCACACCAAATATTGCAGCCATGACTTGGTTTACAGGTGTTCCTGCGGCAACCATTGCACTACCAATCCCAATAATAGGACCAATAAAGTTAAAGCTTGTGCCTTGAACAATAAGAAGACCGGCACCAAATGGACCAACTTTTTTACATTGTAAAAATGTAGCAATGCCAGAAATCACCAAAGACATCGATAAAATCATGTTAGTTTCAGTGCGTGAAACACCTAAAGCTAAACAAATTAAAAGGCCTGGCGTAACAATTGGTACAATAATCGCAAGCAAATGTTGAAAAGCTGCTAAAAAAGCTATCAACGGTTTTGGCCGATCATTTAAGCCATAAACAAGGTCTAAATGGTCTTGGGAATGTTGACTCGACATGGGTGTAGGTACGCCGCAATTTCGCAAATTGGCGCTATTCTAATCGAGATAACTATCTTTACAAAACGAAATACAGGCTATTAGAAATTTTTTTTGTCAATGTCAATAAACTGTCACTACTCAAGAGTAGTGTTTTTCTGTATAATTTGCCCTCAAATTTCAGGCGTTTCGAATTTTCATGTCAGATATCAAAAATCTCCGTAATATCGCAATTATTGCGCACGTCGACCACGGGAAAACCACACTTGTCGATAAACTTCTTCAGCAATCAGGTGCTCTCGGTGACCGAGCAGGCGAGATTGAGCGTGTCATGGACTCGAACGCGCTTGAAAGTGAGCGTGGTATTACCATTCTTGCAAAGAACACTTCTATTACTTGGTTAGATAAGCGTACTGATACAACTTACCGTATCAACATCGTCGACACCCCGGGACACGCCGACTTCGGTGGTGAAGTAGAACGTGTATTGTCGATGGTTGACTGCGTATTACTACTTGTTGATGCTCAAGAAGGTCCAATGCCACAAACTCGCTTTGTAACTCAAAAAGCGTTTGCTCGTGGTTTAAAACCAATCGTTATTATTAACAAAGTTGACAAGCCAAGTGCGCGTCCAGACTGGGTTATCGACCAAGTATTTGATTTATTTGATAACCTTGGTGCAACTGATGAACAATTGGATTTCCCAATCGTTTATGCATCAGGTTTACGTGGTGTTGCAGGTCCTGCACCTGAAGAACTTGCGGAAGACATGACGCCGTTGTTTGAAACGATTGTAGACATCGTTGAACCACCAGCAGTTGATGCTGACGGTCCATTCCAAATGCAGATTTCTTCACTTGACTATAACAGCTTCGTAGGTGTTATCGGTGTTGGTCGTATTCAACGTGGTTCAGTAAAATTAAATACTCCTGTTACTGTAATTGACAAAGAAGGCAATACACGTAACGGCCGTATCTTAAAAATCATGGGTTACCATGGTTTAGAGCGTATTGATGTTGATTCAGCATCTGCTGGTGATATCGTATGTATTACTGGTATCGATGCGCTTAACATTTCTGACACGATTTGTGATCCGAAAAATGTTGAAGCATTACCAGCTTTATCTGTAGATGAACCTACAGTATCTATGACATTCCAAGTAAACAACTCTCCGTTTGCTGGTAAAGAAGGTAAGTTCGTAACTTCACGTAATATCCGTGAACGTCTAGATCGCGAATTAATCCATAACGTAGCTTTACGTGTTGAAGATACTGACAGTCCAGACCGTTTCAAAGTATCTGGTCGTGGTGAACTTCATCTTTCAGTTTTAATTGAAAACATGCGCCGTGAAGGTTTCGAAATGGGCGTGTCACGTCCACAAGTAATCATGAAAGAAATCGACGGTGAAAAACAAGAGCCTTACGAAAACGTAACTTTTGACGTTGAAGAACAGCACCAAGGTTCTGTTATGGAACAAATGGGCTTCCGTAAAGGCGAAATGACCAATATGGAAGTTGACGGTAAAGGCCGTATCCGTATTGAAGCAACTGTGCCTTCACGTGGTTTGATCGGTTTCCGTTCTGAATTCTTGACCATGACTTCTGGTACAGGGATCATGACATCAAGCTTCTCGCATTATGGTCCAGCAAAAGCAGGTACTGTTGCGAAACGTCAAAATGGTGTATTGATTTCAATGGTTCAAGGTACTTGCTTGGGCTATGCATTATTTACACTTCAAGACCGTGGTCGTTTGTTCGCGAAGCCACAATTAGAAGTATATGAAGGCATGATCATCGGTATTAACTCTCGTTCAGATGATATGGTTGTTAACCCAACTAAAGCGAAACAGTTAACTAACGTTCGTGCATCTGGTACTGATGAAGCATTAACTTTAACACCTGCAATGGAATACACGCTTGAACAAGCGCTTGAATTCATTGAAGATGATGAATTAGTTGAAGTTACTCCAAAGTCAATTCGTATCCGTAAGCGTTACTTGACTGAAAACGAACGTAAACGTAACCGTGATAAATAATTTTTCTTAAGTGAAAAAGAAAAAACCGCTAAATTAATTTAGCGGTTTTTTTAATCGTTATATTTGAAATTAAACTAAGCTTAAAATCATATTTTTCTTATCAGTTAATATGTTGTTAAAGTGTGAAATAACTTTCTTTTTTTGATAAAAATATTAAATTATCAATATCATGGCGATTACTATCTAAATGGATAAGATGCCAATGAAAAGAAAAATATAACGTGTTTTAACCCCCGACATCTGGAGATGTTTAGATGAGTATTATTCAAGAATTTAAAGAATTTGCCGTGAAAGGCAATATGATGGATTTAGCCATTGGTGTGATTATTGGTGGTGCTTTTGGCAAAATCGTAGACTCTTTAGTAAAAGATATTATCATGCCGTTGATCAGTGTAATTACTGGTGGTGGTGTCGATTTTTCACAGAAATTCATTGTTCTAGGAGCAAACCCTGCCAATCTGCAATCTTTAGATGCTTTGCAAAAAGCAGGTATCAATGTTTTAACCTATGGTAATTTCCTCACCATTTTAATCAACTTTATTATTTTGGCTTGGGTTGTGTTCTTAATGGTGAAATTATTAAACAGACTTCGCCGTGATAAGAACGAGCCAGAAGCTCCAGCTGCAACTCCTGAAGATATTCAATTATTGCGTGAAATTCGTGATGAGTTGAAAAAGCAAGTTTAACAATATTCTGAATTAATAGAAAACGGTACTTAAGGTGCCGTTTTTTATTACTAAGTATTTTATGTTGGACTAAAGATATTGATAAAATTGAAAGGTTACCAATAAGTTCAACTACACATATTGTAAAAGGGGTATAAATAAATGAATCAGCTTTTTGTGTATGGAACCTTATGCCCAAATAAAGAAAATGCTCATATTTTAGAGCAGATTGGCGGTAACTGGACAAAAGCCAGTGTGCGTGGTGTGATTCATATTTTAGATTGGGGACCCGACAAAGGCTTAAAAGCAATTGTTTTAGACGCAAAAGCCGATTGGGTAGAGGGTTATCTGTTTAGCACAGAAAAACTGGCAGAAAACTGGCAGATGCTTGATGATTTTGAAGGTTTTCAATATCAACGTGTCATAGCTGATGTGAAGCTTGAGTCGGGTGAACAGATCAAAGCTTGGACATATCAACTGGATGCACAGGCTCAAGCTTCTGAATACCACAATTAAAATAATGGAATCAACGTAAGCTACTCATTCTGAATTTAACTTCTAAAAGATGATAACCAAATTGGCTTTTTATTGGTCCTTGTAGTACACGCTCAGCGGCTGTAAATACCACTTTATCAATCACTGGTACCAGCTGTCCTTTTTTGACTTCGCCTAATTCACCACCGCGTTTTGCTGAATTACAAGTTGAATATTGCTTGGCAAGTTTGGCAAAGTCAGCACCACTTTGTAGCTTCTTTTTTAACTGTTCAGCTAAGTCTTTATCTTTGACCAGAATATGTCGGACGATTGCTGTTTGCATTATGACTTCCTCTGAAAATTAGAGCTTCTTGGGCTTTTTGAGGGGTTGGCACTCTGGGCAAAATACACTTGCACGTTGTCCAAGTTTCAAGTTTTCTAATGTGGTTTCACAGTTAACACACATCTGTCCGGCACGTCCATACGCCAAAAGGGTCTGTTGGAAATAACCATTTTCACCCATGGCATTGCTGTAATCACGCAAGGTCGAACCGCCCAAATCAATAGCAGACTTTAAAATCCGTTTGATTTCGATCACCAGTTTCTCGATTTGTTCAAGGCTTAGGTCCGCAGCTGGTTGTGCGGGATGGATCCCGACATTAAATAAACTTTCAGTTGCATAAATATTGCCAACACCAACCACAACATGATTATCCATAAGTGCAATTTTTGTGCCGACAGATTTATTTTTAAGTTTTGAAGCCAAATATTCTACATTAAAGTCAGTACTTAAAGGTTCAGGTCCTAAAGTATCAATCAACTTCCCTTGTGTTTCAGAGTTTAGCCAGAGAATGCAGCCAAAGCGACGTGGGTCGTGATAACGTAACTCATGTTCCTCAAAGCGAATGATGAAGTGATCATGTTTTCTAAGCTCATCATTTGGCTGACACAAGCGGAAGCTGCCTGACATTCCTAAATGCCAGAGCATTTGATCTTGCTCAAACTCTGCCAAAATATATTTTGAGCGTCGATTTAATCCAATAAGACGTTGTCCAACGAGTTTTTGAACATCATCTGGTATTGCCCAGCGTAAGCTCGGGTTACGTACTTCTACACTTTGAACTTTTTGATTCAATAAGGGAAATAAACTGGTTTTAGTTGTTTCGACTTCGGGTAACTCAGGCATCGCCAACTCGCAGAATTAACAGATATACTGGAATAATCAAGTATATCGTGTGGTATGTAATATTTCAGAGATTACTATGTCAGATATTTTACCATTAAGCTGGTTTCAACGTGAAACTTCACAGGTTGCTCATGATTTAATCGGGTGCGTGCTATGTAGGCGAAAAGCTGATGGACACGTCATTCGATGTACGATTACCGAAACAGAAGCTTATTTAGGAATTCGAGATAAAGCTTGCCATAGTTACAATGATAAACGCACAGCTCGAACAGACGTGATGTATGGTTCAGGTGGCACGATTTACGTCTATTTAATCTATGGCATGTATGAAATGCTCAATCTCATTACCCAGACAGAAGGCATCCCTGAAGGGGTAATGATTCGTTCTGCATTTTTGAATGGTGCTTCAACCAAAAAAGAATATAAGCTTTTAGCTGGACCCGGAAAACTCACACGCTATTTAGGCATTGATCGAAGTTTAAAAGGTCAGACTTTAGGTGAAGAATCTGGACTGTGGATTGAATCGGCATCAACGCAGCCTGAAGTGGTGATGACACCGCGTATCGGAATTGATTATGCCGAAGAAGCAAAAGAGTGGCTTGAACGATATTGCTGGAAAGATCACCTGTCTTTAAGTCGTTAATTAAAGTAGGTAGTAAGTTCTTTGATAGTGATTAAGTGTGTTCCAGATTTACAACAATGCAGAGCGAATTCAATATCCAGACAAGACACTGCTTTTTGTTATCATAACTACAATATAAATAAAGGAAATAAGCATGTCCTTATTACGCTTAGACCGACTTCATTACTGTATTTTGATGAGTATGGGCTGTATTTATAGCCCACTCGTTTGGGCAGATGACTTAGCTCAAGACATTACGGTATTGCCAACTTTACATGTGGAAGCAACGCGTACCGATACAACCTATTTGCAAACACCAGCTTCAGTTTTTAGAGTTGATGCGCCTCAACTCGATACTTCTTCACAAGTAAATTTAACTGAAGTTGTAAAAGGCATACCGAGTTTACAGATTCGTAATCGTGAAAATTATGCACAAGATTTACAGCTCTCCATGCGCGGTTTTGGCGCACGCTCTACTTTTGGTGTTCGAGGCATTCGTCTATATGTTGATGGTATTCCTGCAACAATGCCAGATGGACAAGGTCAAACGTCTAATATCGATTTAAGTAGTCTGGATCATGTCGAAGTTCTAACAGGACCTTTTTCTTCGCTTTATGGAAACTCATCTGGCGGGACGATTTTAACTTCCACAAAAGAAGGACAGGGTAAAGACTCGATTGAGCTGAGTTATTCGGGCGGAAGTCATGATAAAAGCCGAGCTGGACTCGTGCTACAAGGTGGGGCAAAGGGTGCGAATGAACCAAGTTATGTTATTAGTTCATCATATTTCGATACCAATGGTTATCGAGAACATAGCGGTGCAGAGAAAGTATTAAACAATGCAAAACTCAGTTGGAATCTTGATGATGGCAGCAAAATTAACTGGGTGACCAACTATGTCAAAATCCATGCAGATGATCCACAGGGTTTAACGCATGACCAGTGGAATGCGAACCCAAAGCAACAAGTTCCATTTTTAAAGCAATTTAATGTCCGTAAAGATATTGAACAAACTCAAACTGGCGTGACGTGGTCTAAGCCGATTAATGATAAAAATGAACTCTATGCGATGGCATATTTAGGTAATCGCCAAGTTACTCAATATCAATCTATTCCTAAATCAACACAAGATGCCAGCATCAATCATGCAGGTGGCGTGATTGATTTTGAGCGTAATTATTATGGTGCTGATTTCCGTTGGACGGGTAAAGAGTTACTTCCAAATACGACTGTAAGTGTCGGTGTTGCACTCGATACCATGGATGAAGACCGCAAAGGTTTTGAAAATTTTAACTTAGTAAACGGTCAACCTTCTTATGGTGTCAAAGGTAATTTACGCCGTGATGAAGATAATACTTTGTGGAATATTGACCCATACTTACAAGCATCTTGGCAGTTCTTACCAACATGGCGTTTTGATACGGGTGTGCGCTATAGCAATGTCCATTACAAATCTGAAGATCGCTATTTAAGTAATGGCGACGATAGCGATAAAACTGATTACGATAAAGTATTACCGTCAGCTGCTTTAAGTTGGCAAATTTTACCTGAACTTATGGCGTATGTGAGTTATGCCAAAGGTTTTGAAACACCGACATTTACTGAAATGGCATATCGTCCAGATGGTTTGAGCGGTTTTAATTTTGATTTAACAGCATCAACGAGTGATACCTATGAAACAGGCTTAAAGTCACAAAATCATTTAGGTGATTTTACTTTGGCAGTTTTCCAGACTAAAACTAAAGATGACATTGTTTCAGCAGGGAATTCTAACGGCCGTTCAACGTTCCGTAATGCAGATAAAACCTTACGTGAAGGTGTTGAGTTTGCTTGGAATAAAAAATTGTGGCGAGATTTAACAGCGACTGCGAGCTATACATATTTGGATGCAACTTTTGATGCGGATATTCCAGCCTCAGGAAGTGTTGCTCAAATTCCATCAGGGAATGCCATCCCAGGTATTGCTAAAAATCAGGCTTATGCATCTTTGGCTTGGCAACCATCGCACGGTCTATATGGTGGTGTAGATGTACAGTATATGGATAAAGTATACGTGAATGATACCAACAGTGACGCAGCGCCAAGCTACAGTGTAACCTCAGCTAATGTTGGTTATGCATGGGTAATGGGCGACTGGAAAGTGAATAGCTTTGCCCGTGTTGATAACCTATTTGATAAAAACTATGCAGGTTCAGTGATCGTAAATGACGGTAATGGACGCTACTTTGAGCCAGCGGATGGACGTAACTGGAGTGCAGGTTTACGTGTAATTAAGCAATTCTAGGAATTAAAAATGGCAAAATTATTTGAAACGGTTAACTTTGGTTCACTACAACTGGTCAATAGAATTGTAATTGCCCCAATGTGCCAATATTCGGCAACAGATGACGGTGAAGTGACCTATTGGCACGAACAGCAATGGGCAAATTATGCATTATCTGGTGCAGGGCTTTGTATAGTAGAGGCGACTGCTGTACAAGCTGAGGGGCGTATTAGTTATGCTGACCTTGGACTTTGGAATGATCAGCAACGTGACCAAATCAAAACGTTATTGGGTAAGGTTAGAACACTTTCACCCATGCCATTTGGAATTCAGTTAGCGCATGCAGGTCGTAAGGCTTCTACTGAAAAACCGTGGTTAGGCAAAGGGCAAATTGCAAAAGATCAGCCACATGGTTGGCAAACTGTTGCCCCAAGTGAAAGTACCTTTTCTGTGCATGATGCTGCACCGCATGCTTTAACCATTGCTGAGATTAAACAAGTTCAACAAGACTTTGCAGCAGCAGCAAAACGTGCCGTAGAAGCTGGCTTTGAGTTAATCGAAGTTCACGCTGCGCATGGTTACTTGTTACATCAATTTTTATCGCCAATTGCGAATCAGCGTACAGATGAATATGGCGGTTCTTTAGAAAACCGTATGCGCATGACACTTGAGGTTCTTCAGGCGATTAAACTCGCTGTTCCTGCTGGTTATCCAGTTGGAGTTAGATTGTCTGCGACCGACTGGTTGGACGGTGTAGAACACTGGGATATCGAATCTACAGTTGGTTTATCAAAAGCTTTAGAGCAGTTGGGCGCAGCCTATGTGCATGTGTCTAGTGGTGGTTTACACGAACATCAATCTATTAAGATTGGCGCTGGTTATCAGGTTCCATTTGCTGAACAAGTGAAAAAACATGTGTCTATTCCAGTCATTGCTGTAGGGCTAATTACCGAACCTGAACAAGCAGAAAGTATCCTTACTTCGCATCTGGCCGATGCAATTGGTCTTGCTCGTGCCATGTTATATGACCCAAGATGGCCTTGGCATGCAGCAGCGGCTTTAGGTGCAGAAGTTAAAATTGCGCCTCAGTATTTACGTTGCCAACCTCACGGGGTAAAACAGCTTTTTAATTCTTTTTAACTGTATCGGGCAAAGTCATCTTTGCCCGTTTTTCTTTAGATGAGTGAGGTCGTTCGGTGGTTTTTCAGGTTATTTTGCCTATCTTGATATTGCTATTGATGGGCTATGTTTGTGTTCTCATCAAATTGGTAACGCCTGAACAGATCCGGGCACTTAGCGCATTTGTGATTAAAATTTCTTTGCCAGCTTTTTTAATTCATTCTTTAGCAAATAAAAACTTACAAGACATTTGGCACCCTGCTTATTTTGTTGCTTATGGCGGTGGCTCTTTAATTTTATTTTTCTTGGCTTTTATTCTCTATCGAAAATATTTTAAAAATAGTTTAACCCATAGCGCCGTAATTGCGATGGGCGCTTCGATGTCCAATACTGGATTCATGGGAACTGCCATTTTGACTATGTTGATTGGCAACCATGCAGCAATCTATATTTCTTTAACCTTAATCATTGAAAATTTATTGATTGTGGCACTCATGCTGATTTTGGCCGAAGCTGGTTTACATCAGCAACAAAATCTTTTACCGCTTTTAAAACAAACCTTTTTGAATTTACTCAAGAATCCAGTGATTATCGCTATTTTGGTTGGGATGGGATGCATTCTTTTAGATGTTAACCTTCCTACGACTCTTGATCAGTCTTTAGAGTTACTTGGGCGCACGGCATCACCTTTGGCTTTGTTTGCAATTGGGGGAAGCTTAGTTGGGATTGGAATTACAACAGTAAACATGCAAAGTGTTTTGTTGGCGACATTTAAAGTTATCTTGATGCCATCTGTTATTTTTGCTCTCTTTTTAATGACTCCAGATGTAAGCCGTGAAATGCTTTACGCTGGAACATTAATTGCTGCTTTACCGATGCCAATTGCTTTTGGAATTTTTGGACAAGCATATGGTTTAAATGAAAAGGCCTTAACACCTTTAATGATTAGTACCGTTGTTGGCTTTATTGGGGTGAGTGGACTTATCGCTTTGTGGTGGTAAATTAAAAAGCCCCTCGCAGGGCTTAAATCATTCACTATTTTTTCGGGGCTGGTTGTGCAGGAGCAGTGGCTGGTTGTTTACTTTTTTCTGCAATAATTTTATCAACTGAAGCTAAAGATTCTCTAGCATTGGGAACATTTTGGTTAGCTAACTCAGTAAAAATCTTTTTAGCCTGTGGCAAATTTTGTGGAATGATATTGCCATTGGCCATCATGGTCGCTAAAGCCATAGAAGCTGGTGCATAACCTTTTTGTGCAATTGATTGTAAGGACTCAATGCCTTGACGTTTCATGAGTGGGTTTTTATTTTCCACACCTTGGCTAATATCATAAAGCGCTTTGACCTGAATCGCAGGGTAGTTGCCCTTTCTAATTAAAGGCGCTAACTTTTGCAGAGCGATTTGATGTGATTGTGGTTTTTTCTGAGCAAATAAAATCGTAGCAATTTTTACAGTCGCATCATCAGAACCTTGAGCCGATGCTTTTTGAATATATTGACTGAATTTGTTGCTATCTTTGGCAACGCCTAGTTCGCCTGTCTCATAGATTTGAGCGAGTGTATAACTCGCTTGAGCATAGCCTTTATTAGATGCATCTTCATAATACTTAAGGGCTTTAGAAGAATCTTTTGCTGTTCCTTGCCCAGTTTGGGTCATATAGCCTAAGTTATAGATGGCTTGAGCATTACCCGTTTGAGCTAGGCGTTGCATTTCCTGAAATGCAGCTGGGTAATTTTTTGCTGCATACAGTTGTTCAGCTTGTTTAAAAGCATCTGTTTTAGCAGCAGTCGTAGTGTTATCTGCCGCAAAAATTGATGCACTTGAAAGGGTGATTAGGCTTGCGATTAGTAATTTCTTCATTTCTTTTTAACCTTTTACTTCGTAGCTACATCATTCCATTGATGCATTAAATAGTTTCAAGTTCTCATCATAAATCTTGAACGCTGAAAGTAAACAGCCGATTTGTATATGAAGCACTGCACTTTGAGCAAATTGTGGAGAAAAAATACCCACTCACGTTAATAAAACGGAGTGGGTGATACTGTTATTTTGCTGTCTGGAGTAATGCTTCAATTTGCTTGGCATCATTTGGTACGCCAGAAATTCTTTGACCATCTTGCAAGAACAGGGTGGGTGTTCCATCAATATTTAATTTATTACCGAAAGCAATATTTTTCTGGATTGGTGTTGAACAGTTTTTGCTGGTCGTAGGTAGCTTACGGTTAAGCATATAGTTCGTCCAAGCTTCTGCGGGATTTTTTGAACACCAGATTTGATTTGAAACTTTTTCAGCGTTCGGATGTAAACTGGTAAGAGGGTAAAGGAAAACATATACCGTTACGTTATCAACCCCCACCATATTTTGTTCTAGGCGCTGGCAATATGGACAATCGGGATCACTAAAGATATAGATCGTACGTTCGCCTTTTCCTTTTACGTATTTAATCGCTTGATTAAGCGGTAAGCTTTTAACATCAATCTTACCTAATTCGGCAATTCGTTCATCAGTCATATTTTTTTGTTGTTTAATATCGACTAAATTACCGACAAAAAAGTACTTGGCATCTTGATTGGTATAAACAATACGACCGCTTGTATACACTTCATAAATGCCTTGTACAGGAGATTGGTAAACACCTTTTACAGGCAAATCTGGATAATTGGTCTTAAGATTTTGTTCAAGTGTTTTAACATCAGCATGAGCAGAACCGAAAATAGCCAAACTCAACATGAGTGTAGCAAGTTTAGTCTTCATCTTTTTTCTCTTTAATTTCAACAGTGTTAATGATGGCATATAAAACTTAAAAAATTGACGTTCTAATTTAATGAATTCATTAGTATTTTGTATCTATAAAAAAGCCCACAAGTTTATAGGTGGGCTTTCCAGCTTAAGCAAATAATGAGTTATTGTGGTCTGGCAACATCACCGCTTAAGGCTTCAGGTAAATCAAGAACTTGAAGGCCCAGCTCTTCTAGAGCAGCAGGTTTAGCCACAACTAAAGCAAGATAACCTTCCTCATTTGCAACACTATTGACGACTTCAATATCGTTATGGAGTTGAGCTTTCGCCGCAGGTGCTTCACCTGTACCTTGCACTAGATGTAACCAGTGTTTTGGTTTTGCTTTAAACCAAAGGCGCGCCACAATTTCCTGACCTAGGTAACAGCCCTTATCGTAATTAACGCCCTCGCGTTGGTGCAAACGTAATTCTTGAGGTTGAAACTCGTGTTCTGTTGCCTGTGTAATCCAAGCTTGGCCAGAAAGAATAGCTTGTTTTTGCCATTCAGAAATATCAGTTTCTAGTGCAGAAAACTCAGTCTGATGACCAGAGATTTTTGGAAAAGCAGGACCTTGTTCACTCAAAGTCATTTTCGAAAAAGCACCAAATTTTTTAATATGTTTGGCAAACTCTTCTGCTTGATCTTGAGCAACTACAATTTCAAAACTTTCAGCATTAATCTTTTTTAACCACAAGCCAAAGTGGATACGACCTTTAAGATCACAGATGGCTGTATAGCGTGTTTCATTTTCAGCTAAACGTTCAGTATCTACAGTAACTTGGCCTTGTAAAAACTTTTGTGCATCTACACCGTTTAAAGCATATGAGGAGAAAGCGAGCAGACTCATGATTAATCTCAAATTCAATATGTTTCTTTATGATTGCCGACTATTTTGCTCCATTTTTACTAAAAAATCAGCCATAGTTTTTGTATTTTGATTTTGCATAAAAGATAGCTTTTTTGTTTAAAAAAACACCAAAAATATACGTTCGGATGAATCTTAAGGTTTAAGCTAATAGCCATAATTTCGATAATTCAAAGGAAATTAAAATAAGGAGAATAATGATGGCAACAGGTACAGTGAAATTTCATCGAGTGTTTAAGGCACCAGCCGAGCGTGTTTATCGTGCATTTTTAGATCCAGACGCTTTAGTAAAGTGGTTACCACCTCATGGTTTTACCGCAAAGGTCCATAGTTTTGATTCAAGTGTGGGTGGCTCATACAAAATGAGTTTTACCAATTTTTCGACAGGTTCAACTCACTCTTTTGGTGGAACCTATGTTGAATTAGTTCCAAATGAATTAATTCGCTATAACGACCAATTTGATGACCCAAATTTACCCGGTACGATGCAGGTCACCATTATATTAAAAACGGTATTGGTGGGTACAGAAGTGCATATTACGCAAGAAGGAATACCGGAAGTTATTCCTGTGGAAGCCTGCTACTTAGGGTGGCAAGAATCTTTATCTTTACTTACCTTATTAGTTGAAGCTGAAATTCCAGATCAATAAAGTTACTCTACTTTTCTTATGAAAAAGAGTAGGTCGCACGACCTACTCTTAACATAGCTCTAGTTGGTTTTTTTGTTCCAATATTTTAACTATGGCTGAAAAATCGACTTGTTGTGCATCGGGTTTGGAAACCTGATTAAACTGTTGCTGAATAAGGCTAAAAGCTGGAAGTTCCAAATTATTCAGAGTAACGAGATTTAGTGCAATTCCAATATCCTTTTGTAATAAATCTAATGCAAAAGTTTTTTCAAATTTGCGGTTTAAAACACGTTGCATCATGATGTGTTCTGAAACATTACTTTTGCCACTAGAGTGGTTAATGCAGTTCATTGCGGAGTATAAATTTACGCCTTGAGATTTAAGGATACTTAACCCCTCTGCCAACGCCCAAAGATGTGTTGCCATTAATGTATTATTGATGGCTTTTACTGCAAAGGCAGCACCACTTTCGCCGACATATTCAACTAAATTAGCAAATGCTTGAATGATTGGTTTTGCTCTTTTAAAAGCAGACTCATCGCCTCCAACCATTACCGTAAGTGTTCCTCGTTCAGCTCTAATCGTTTGACCTGAAACTGGTGCATCTAAATAATCAACTTTATTTAATTTGAGCTGTTGGCTGAGTTTTCTTGCAGTCTCTGGCACCCCGCTAGTGCAGTCTACCCAAATACAGCCTTGTTTTAGTTGAGAATCTGCAATTAAATTTTCTACATCTTGGCTAGTAGGTAGGCATGAAAAGATAATATCTGCTTGTAGAGCTTGTGTCAGGTCTACAGCCTGCGTACCAAAGGTTTGTTCATGTTGCTTTGCTTTAGCAAAAGTACGATTCCAAACATAGACTTGGCTACATACTTGGGTTAAATGGGAAGCCATGTGCCATCCCATTGCCCCTAAACCGATAAATGAAACACTTTGAATCAAGGAGTTTCTCCAAAATTAGAGATGTGGGACAGAATTAAGCGGTTCTACTGATTTTTCAATAGATTGGCTTTGGGATTTTTCTGTTCTGTTGAGTAATAGGTTAAGAACAATTGCTGCAAGTGTCGCAGTTCCAATACCTCCTAAGTCAAATGGCCCAATATGTAGACTTAAATTACCAGCACCCATAATGAGGCTGACTGCTGCAATAATTAAAGTACTATTTTTAGTGAAATCAACTTTGTTATCGATCCAAATTTTTGCTCCAGCCACAGTAATTAAGCCAAAAACAACAATGGACGCACCGCCTAATAAAGCAACAGGGATGGTACTAATGATCGCTCCAAATTTAGGGGATAGACCGAGTAGAATTGCAAATAGTCCCGCAACCACAAAAATAGTCGTTGAATAGACTTTAGTTACAGCCATTACTCCAATATTTTCAGCATAAGTCGTCATACCTGTACCCCCAACAGAAGCTGATAAACTTGTACAGATACCATCTGCAAAAAAAGCACGACCCATATATGGAGATAAATTACGTTCTGTCATGGCAGAAACAGCTTTGAAATGTCCTAAGTTTTCAGCGACTAAAATAAGCGCAACAGGTGCAATCAATAAAATAGCTTTGGCATTAAAAACAGGTGAGTGAAAAGTTGGTAGGCCAAACCATGCAGCTTGACTGATCGCATTAAAATCGATGGGTTTGCCTAACCCGAAAATATTGGTGAGTAGAAAATAAATAAAATAAGCACTGATGAGCCCGATGAGTAATAGAAGGCGGCGAATCATACCTCTGGTAAAAACGGCAACAGCACTAATGCATAAAATGGTAATGACTGCCATCCACGTGTCAAAGCTATTTGTCGAAACGCTTTTAATTGTTACAGGTGCAAGGTTTAAACCAATAATCATGACAATTGCACCAGTGACCACGGGTGGCATGAGTTTTTCAATCCATGCGGTTCCAGTTTTCATGACAATTAAACCGATGCATGCATAAATCAAACCACAAATGATTGTGCCACCAAGGGCCACAGCTAAATTTGGATTTAATCCAACGCCTGCATAGCCTGTGGCTGCAGCAACTGCGCCAATAAAAGCGAAGCTTGATCCAAGATAGCTCGGCATACGCCCACCTGTAATTAAAAAGAACAAGATGGTGCCAATACCAGTAATAAAAATGGTGAGGTTCGGATCAAAGCCCATGAGTAACGGAGCTAAAACAGTTGCTCCGAACATAGCAAAAGCATGTTGTAACCCCAAAACAATACTTTTACCGGGAGGGAGATATTCATCAATTTGTACGGGAGTTTCTAAATTACCTGCGTGCGGTTTAAATTTAGGAAACCAAGATTCTTTTGTTCGCATAACAGATCCTCTTTTTCATTTTTATCTGCATTAGCATGCTATTTGTAATTCGCAATAACTGCGGTTGAAGTACATAAGTGCATTAAGCCCACTTTGATGTTTCATTGCTTTGACTGCACAAAATAAGACATCATGACTACCGATACTCATGCTTTGTACAATTTCACAATCAAATGACACCAAGGCCTCATTCAAAATCGGAGAACCAGTGATTAGCTTGCTCCATTCCCCCTGAGCAAAGCGTTCTGGCATTGGCGTTTTCCCGCCAAATATTGTAGATAGCGTACTTTGATGGGCAGCTAAAGTATTGACGCAAAGCACCTCATTTTGTTTAAAAGTATTAAAAACTGATGCTGAGCGGTTGAGACAAACCAATAGTGTCGGTGGTGTATCGGTTACGCTGCATACAGCGGATGCTGTGAAACCTGCTTGTCCCGCAGGCCCATCCGTCGTGATGACATTCACTGCTGCTCCAAGATTTGCCATGCCTTGTCTAAAAGTGTGCTGATCTACTTCTAGGTGTGTGGAACATGGATGAGTCTGTTGAACAACGGATGGAGTTAAAACCTGTTTCTCTTCTCTTTTTTGCATGATTGCTCTCCAACCCCAATGCATGATCTTTACAATGAATCGAGGCTAAAACATCACATCAGTTACGATGCTGAAGGTTTTTATCAGTGACATCGCTTATCCCACATGGGCAATCGATGCAATCTCAATTAAAGCATCGGGTTTTACCAAGCCGCACTGGATACAAAAGCGAGCAGGTTTGTCACCCGGAAAGTATTCGGCATATACCGTATTCACTGCGGTATAGTCCGCCCAATCTTTAATGAAAATGGAATTGAACGTTACGTCATCCATGGTGCCACCTGCTGTTTCAATCACATTTTTGATTGTTTCTAAAATATGGCGGGTCTGTCCTGCAGCATCACCAATACAAACCACATTATTATTTTCATCAAAAGCCAATGTGCCTGAGACATACACAATATTGTCCGCTTTGGTTGCAGGAACATAGGGTGCAAGTGGTGCCGATGTTCCTTCAGGGATAACAACTTGTTTAGACATAAAATGCTCCAAATCAAAAAATTTTAGATAAAATTAAATGTATGAATTAGGCAGATTGCTGTAGCAATGTTGATGCCGAACTAAAGGTTTCAATGAAACTATTGGTGTCAGATACCCAGCCAAAAAAAGTTTTAATGTTATATAGCGCTGCGTCGTGAGCTTCTTGAGGTCCGGCTTGATAGCAAGCATCTTTAAGTGCAACACCGAAATATTCCAAAAAGAAACCATCACGTAAGGTCGACTCGACACAGACGTTGGTGGCAATACCAACGAAGACTAAATTACGAATGCCACGAGCACGTAAAATGCTGTCGAGCGCCGTGTTAAAGAAACCGCTATAACGTGGCTTTTCAATAATGATGTCTTGTGAAAGTGGTTGTAACTCATCAATTAAAGCAAAGTCCCAACCACCTTTAGATAAAAGTTGGCCTTGTAACTCAGGCTGTTTACGCATGGTTTTTAAAGCATTGGATTTATGAAAATTTGGTGAACCTAAACCACCAGCTTCGACGTAGTTTTTATCCCAACCATTTTGAAAATAGATGACCTGAATCCCTGCACTATGTGCAGCATCGATCGCCTTTTTAATATTTTCGACTACAGGCTTAGTCTTTGAGACATCAAAACCTGCTAAATCTAAATACCCACCTAAAGAGGTGTAAGCATTTTGCATATCAATGACAACAAGCGCAGTTTGTTCTGCTGCTAGTTGAATATGTTCAGGTTCGGCTTTTAATACTTTGCCTGTACCAATCTGTGCCGTGAATTCTGCACATACAATATTAGACATTTCATTCATGCGCTTTTCTCCAAAACAGTTGGTTCGGCTTGCTTTGTCAGTTCGGTAACGACACTTTCACGACATTTCATGAGCGGTTGAATGCGTTGACCAAAATCTTCTACGCCTTGTACAAAGTCATCAAAGGTCAACAAAATTCCCTCTGTCCCTTTAATCTCGGAAATTTGATCAAGCATTTTTGCGACATTTTTAAAAGAGCCAACGATGGTGCCCATATTGATATTGACGGGAGAAACGCTAGAGGCCATGTGGCGAATATTGGTATCAGTGCCAGACACTTTATCTTTTGCACCTTGGTCTTGTAGCCAACGAATAGCATCCATATCCGCACCATCGTTATAGTGTTGCCACTTCTGCATTGCAGCGTCATCTGTTTCGGCAGCAATTACCATAAACAACACATAGGTCTGTACATTGCGTCCAGTTTTGTCGGTTTGAGCTTTTAAGCGATCATTAATTTCGGCATAGGCTGTCGGTGTGTTTAAACCTTTTCCGAAAACAAAGTTGTAGTCAGCATATTTTGCGGAAAAAGCTAAACCTGCATCAGACTGTCCTGCACAGATAATTTTCATATCAGCTTGAGGCTGTGGTTTGACCTGACAATCATTCATCTGGAAGAACTCGCCTTTTAGGTCTGATTTTCCAGTTGCCCAAAGTTCACGTAAAACTTCGACATATTCAGATAAGTAGTCATAGCGCTTAGCAAAATATTCATCGCCAGGCCACATACCCATTTGGGAATATTCAGGCATTTGCCATCCGGTCACGACGTTTAGTCCAAACCGACCGTTAGAAATCGAATCTATGGTCGATGCCATACGTGCCACAATTGCAGGAGGCATGACTAATGTTGCAGCGGTTGCATAAATTTGGATTTTACTGGTGACAGCGGCGAGACCTGCCATGAGGGTAAATGTTTCAAGGTTATAGTCCCAAAACTCAGTTTTCCCGCCAAAACCACGCAACTTAATCATGGAAAGGGCAAAGTCAAAACCGTAGTGTTCAGCACGCTGTACAATTTGTTTGTTTAATTCAAAGGTAGGTTTATATTGCGGTGCATTTTCTGAAAGCAGCCAGCCATTATTTCCAATTGGACAAAAAACGCCGATCTTCATCTTGATTCCCCATCGTGAGTTTAGGAAGTCGAACTGAAAGCTATAAAAGATATAATTTTCAGTGTTTGTTTGTATTTTTAATAATGCATAGCGCGTGCCAACTTTAATATTTATATATTTATCAATGTATTGAGTTTATTGTTTGGTATAATTTTTATCAAATGGTAAAAAATAATGCAATTATGCACCAAGGAGGAACTAACTTGCTTCATTGTGCATCATTTGATCAATTTTACTTTTGGAGTGTGCATTACATCCAATGTTTTAAAACAGCAGAATGAAAAAGGCGACATTGAAGTCGCCGTGTAGAACTAAGGTATTTCTCTTTTGAGATTGAAGAGGGGGGTATGTACTTAATTCATTCTACCCGACAAGCCTCTTCAAAATTTAAACGGGGAAGGCGAGTATAAACTTTTTGAGGGTCGCCATAGCCGATGTTAATGATGAGATTAATATGATGATTTGTGCCTGAAAAAAATAGCTCATCAACTTGTTTCGCATCAAAACCAGACATTGGACCCGTATCTAAACCTAAACTACGACATGCCATAATTAAATATGCAGCTTGTAATGAACTATTACGAAAAGCAGTTTCATGTGCTACGGCTTCACTTGATGTAAACCATGATTTTGCATCGGCATAAGGAAATAGTTCTGGCAGTTTGTCATAAAATCTTGCATCGGTTGCAACCAAAACAGTGACAGGAGCTGTCATCGTCTTTTCTACATTGCCAGACGACAATGCTGGCTTGAGTTTTTGTTTAGCTTCAGGTGTTGTTAAAAAGACAAAACGAGCAGGACTACAGTTGGCAGAAGTCGGCGCCATTTTGACCAGATCATAAATTTGTTGAATTTGCTCAGGGCTGACCGCTCTATCTAACCACGTGCTGTGGGTTCTAGCTTCTAAAAAGAGTTGATCTAAAATATTTAATGTTTTTGCATTCATGATACGGCCTTAATGCTATGGAAAAATTGAATGAACGTTTGATTTAGTCGTTGAGATTCGGTCACTGTGGAAGCATGTGCACCAGAAGGCAAAATATTGATGTGAGCATGATCAAGTTGAGTAAACAGATCGTGTGATTTATGTACTGGAACTAAAAAATCATCTTGATTAGCAACGATATGAATAGCGGTGTCTTGCAATGCCTGTACGTGTTCTGCTTGTAATTGAAAATCCATCAACGCTTTGAGTCGGGCAAATACATTTGTCTTAGGTGGAAAGTTTTGGAGTTGAATATCTTCGGTATTTTTAATGTGACTATGATTCTGAGAAATCCACGCTGGAGGATACAAAAACAATGCCTGTGCACGCACATAGGCTTCAGCGCCTGCTGATGCTAACAATGCGATACGGGCATCAAAACATTTTTGCGTATGGGCATCTAGCTCATCCCATGCATTAATCAGTGTCAGGCTGAGCATGGTAATTGAGCTGGATTGTAGTTGCTTTGCGAGTTCCATTCCGATGATGCCACCCAAAGCATGCCCGATCATATGGAATTCATGAATTTGAAGATGTTCTAATAAGTGTAGTACTTGATTTGCCATGTCACACATATGGTAGTGTGCAGATAATAAAGCACTGTCTTGGTGACAACCTTCTTGGTCATAAGTCACGATGTTGAAATGTGCACTTAACGATTCGAGTTGTGGACTCCAAAAACTAGCATGACCCCCTAACCCAGATGACAAAATCAAATAAGGAGCATCTTCTTGAGATGAACATGGATAAATACAATATTTCATTTTTTACCATTTGATAAAATAATGAAAAATTCAAAAGCAATTTATATGCCTGAATTAATGAATAATGGCAAATTTAGACAATATTTAGAGCAAAAGATTTAAATTGTACAGGTAGGCAAATCAATGTGATGATTAAGCCAATACTATTTAGATTAAGCTGAGTAGGTGTCAGAAATGGATATACACATTAAAAGAATTTATGAAAATGCTGATCCTGATGATGGAAAGCGTATTTTAGTTGATCGTCTATGGAGTAGGGGAATTAGCAAAGAAAATGCTCATTTAGATTTATGGCTAAAAGAAGTGGCTCCTTCAACTGAACTTCGAAAATGGTTCCATGCAGCAACACCAGATCATTGGGAAGAATTTAAACAGCGTTATTTAGAAGAACTTGAGACCAATCCAGCAGTGAAAGAATTACACGAGATCGCATCGAAGCATAAAGTCACGCTCTTATATTCAGCAAAAGATGTTGAAAATAACCATGCAATTATTTTGAAGGAATATTTATTAAGCAAAAACTTAAAATGAATGTATAAAATTTTTTTTGGTAAAAGTGTTTTATTTAAAACTTTAAAAAATGAGTCATATCTCGCATAATATACTTTTTGAGATTTTTTTCATGTCTTTGCCAAATTGCCCAAAATGCCAATCAGAATATACTTACCAAGATGGCGACTTATTGATTTGTCCTGAATGCTCAAATGAGTGGAAAGAAGGAGATGCTTTAGCAACTGAAGAACAAGAAATTATTAAAGATGCTAATGGAAATATTTTAGCCGATGGCGACAGTGTGACTGTAGTTAAAGACTTAAAAATTAAAGGCTCATCTTCAGTGGTAAAAGTAGGCACGAAAGTAAAAACGATTCGTTTAGTTCCAGATGCAAGTGACGGTCACAATATCGATTGTAAAATTGATGGTATTGGTCAGATGAAATTAAAATCTGAATTTGTAAAAAAAGCTTAAACTGTTAATTATTGTTACATTTCAGCAGAGATATATGTCTATATCTCTGCTTTTTAAATTCCTAACATCATTATAATTTTATTACGAAAAAGTATAAAAAATGGGCTGTTCAAAGAATGATTGCCCATTTATATTGTCATAAATAACAAATAACTTTCGTCCAGAATAATAACGAAAGTCATACCCACACCAACAAAAAAATGAGGTTTTTATGGCAGGATGGTACGAAATTTCACAAGCGAGTGATGGTCAATACCGCTTTATCTTAAAGGCAGGAAATGGTGAACCTATTTTAAATAGTGAGCTATATAAGGCAAAAGCCTCTGCTGTAAATGGTATTGAATCAATTCAAAAAAACAGTGGTGATGACGCGCGATATGAGCGTTTAACTGCAAAAAATGGAAAGCCTTATTTCAATTTAAAAGCTGCAAATCATCAGATTATTGGAACAAGTCAGTTCTATGCGAGTGAAGCCTCACGAGATAAAGGAATTGAGTCTGTTAAAACCAATGGTTCATCAACGACCATCAAAGACTTAACAGTTCAGGTATAAAAACTAAGTTAAAAAAAGCAGCTTCTAAAAGCTGCTTTTTTATTTATGTATTTATTAACGCGTTAACTTAGCTAAAAGTTCTTCTTTAGTTAAATTACTCGCTTCAGCATCTCGGCGGCCTTTATATTCAAAAGTACCCGCATCAAGACCTTTTTCACCAATCACAATACGGTGTGGAATACCCATCAATTCAAGGTCAGAGAATTTAACACCCGGACGTTCGTTACGGTCATCAAGTAATACATCAAAACCTTGTGCCTGAAGCTCTGCATAAAGAGCTTCTGCTGCTTCAAGAGTACGTGGAGATTTGTGCGCATTCATTGGAACAATTGCAATTTCAAAAGGTGCAATGGCTTGTGGCCAGATAATGCCTTTGTCATCGTAATTTTGTTCAATTGCAGCTGCAACTACACGTGTTACACCAATACCGTAGCATCCCATGGTTACTGTAAATGGTTTGCCATCTTCACCTAAAACTTTACAGCCTAAAGCTTCAGAGTATTTAGTACCAAGCTGGAAAATATGGCCTACTTCAATACCACGTTTAATTTGTAGTGTACCTTTGCCATCTGGAGATGGATCGCCTTCAACTACATTACGCAAATCGAAAACTTCGGTAATTTGTGCATCACGCTCCCAGTTTACACCTACAGCATGTTTGTCAGCTTCATTTGCACCAGCAACGAAGTCTGAAAGAACAGATGCAGCGCGGTCAACAATCACGGTTAAGCCTTTTTCGACTAAACCTTGTGGACCTGTAAAGCCAGCAGTTAAACCAAATGCTTGAAGTTGTTCTTCAGTTGCAAAAGTAAGAGGTGCAGCCACTAAAGGATGCTTCTCGGCTTTAATTTCATTAAGTTCGTGGTCACCACGTACAAATAGAGCAACGACAGGAACCTGACCTTTTTCGTCAGCAACGCCTTGAACCAATAATGCTTTAACAGATTGCTTAGGATCAGCATTTAAGAACTGACATACATCATCAATCGTTTTCTGATCTGGTGTTTCAACCAATTTTAGTTCTTGAGTAGGGGCTGCACGTTCACCCACTAAAACAGCCTCAGCCATTTCAACGTTTGCTGCATAATCAGATTCAGTTGAAAATGCGATGTCATCTTCACCACTTGAAGCCAAAACGTGAAACTCATGTGAAGCTGAACCACCAATTGAACCTGTATCTGCTTGTACTGGGCGGAAGTCTAAGCCTAAGCGAGTGAAAATACGGCTGTATGTGTCGTACATCACGTCATAAGTTTCTTGTAACGACTCTTGAGTTGCATGGAAAGAATAAGCATCTTTCATGATGAACTCACGTGAACGCATTACCCCAAAACGTGGGCGAATTTCATCACGGAATTTGGTTTGAATTTGATAGAAATTTACAGGAAGCTGCTTATAACTTTTGAGTTCGTTACGCGCCATATCCGTAATAACTTCTTCATGCGTTGGTCCAAGTACAAATGGGTTCGCATGGCGATCTTTAAAGCGTAATAATTCAGGACCGTATTGTTCGTAGCGACCTGATTCTTCCCAAAGACTTGCGGGTTGAGTCACGGGCATGAATACTTCCATTGCACCTGAACGGTTCATTTCTTCACGAACAATTGCATCTACTTTTTTGAGCACACGTGTTCCCATCGGCAGCCATGTATATAAACCAGATGCCAATTTACGAATCATCCCCGCACGTAACATGAGCTGGTGTGAAATCACTTCAGCATCATTTGGGGTTTCTCTCAACGTTGCAAATAAAAAGCGGCTTGCGCGCATGGAAAAAGTCCTAAAAGTTAAGCGTTATAAAAACGCAGATTATACGATAATCGCTGCATTATGACATGAATCGTCGAGTTTGACGCAGCATAAAGTTTTTCAAGTCATCTAGATAAGTGAAAATGACGGGTACAACCACAAGAGTCAATAGGGTAGAGGTAATCACTCCCCCAATCACAGCGTGAGCCATTGGTGCGCTTTGCTCACCGCCTTCGCCAAGACCTAAAGCTAAAGGAACCATCCCCATCACCATGGCGCTTGTGGTCATTAAAATTGGGCGTAAACGGGTTTTGCCAGCTTGTAAAATAGCATCATAACGGCTGACACCCTGATCCATCGCTTTCTTAATAAAATCGATAAGCAAAATAGCGTTTTTAGTGACAAGCCCCATAAGCATGATAATGCCAATAATCGAAAACAGGTTCAGTGTGCTTTGGAACAAGAAGAGGGCAAGGAATACGCCAATTAGTGATAATGGTAAAGAGGCCATAATCGCAGCAGGATGGATAAAGCTATTAAATTGAGAACCTAAAACAATATAGATAAATACAATCGATAGGGTAATTGCTGTTAATGCATATCCGGCAGATTCTGCCATATCGGCATTGGCACCTTGAGTGTCAAATGTATAGCCCGCAGGTAGCTTAAACGCCTTTTGCATTTTATCGATGTCTTGACCAATGTCGCCGCTAGGTCGTCCTGAGGTATTTGCCTCAATCAGTACTTCACGCTCAAGATCACGTCGGTTAATTTGTGAAGCGCCAAGTTTTTCTTCGGTTGTTGCAACTGCGCTAAGTGGAACTAAAATGTTTTGCCCATTGGCATTGGTTTTATTTGAGTTGAGATATAGGTTCTGAACATCTTGCGGAAGCATACGTTTATTTTCGTTTAAACGAACATTAACGTCATAGTTTTCACCATCCCGATCTTCCCAAGTTGTCACATTATCACCAGCAATTAATGGACGAATCGCATTGGCAATTTGTGAAACTGATAGGCCTAAATCACTTGCCAGTACACGATTAATATGAACACCCAGAGTTGGTTTTGGTTCTTTCAAAGAACTTTCTAAATCAACTACACCTTTAATTTTTTCCATTTCAGCGATAAAACGATCTGAAATTTTTTGTAGTTCATTTAAGTCTGTCCCTTTAATAGAAATCATGATTGGCTTTTGCCCACCCGAAACAGAATCTTGTGCTGCGGCAACAGACGTAACTCGAATGCCCGCTACAGTTTGCAAACGATCACGGAATTCATTATTGAGCGCATTAAGATCCTTGTTTCGCTGTTGTTTCGGCTTTAAGGTAACCCCCAAACCGGCGCGATTTTTACCAGAATCAACCCCACTATTGACAACACCATAAGTTGAAACGACATCTGGAAATTGCCTGATAATTTGGTCAACCTGATGGAGTTTTGCTTGGGTATATTCTAAAGAAGCGTCTACAGGAGTTTCGAACTGAATCCGAATTTCGCCTTTATCTGGAGTAGGTACAAATTCAGTTCCAATGAGTTTAGAAAGTCCTAATGCAGCAAATAATGAAGCGATTGCAATAATGACCGTAATGAAACGGAAACGTAGGGCTAACTTTAATAGCCTTTCATAAACATGACTAAGTCGATCTAGTAAATTAGAAATATGGTCAAAAAACCGTTGTAGCCAATTATCTTTTTTCTTGACCGGATCTTTCCAGTGAGCAGAAAGCATTGGATCGAGCGTAAAGCTAATAAACATTGAAATTAGAACAGCGGTACTCACTGTTACACCAAACTGATAAAAGAAACGTCCAATCAATCCGCCCATAAAGGCAACAGGTAAAAAGACGGCCACAATAGTCAGCGTAGTTGCGAGTACAGCCAAACCAATTTCTTTTGTCCCTTCAAGGGCAGCTGTGACATGATCTTTGCCAAGTTCTGTATGTCTTACAATATTTTCCCGAACGACAATCGCATCATCAATTAATAGACCAATACTGAGTGATAGGGCTAACAGCGTCATCATGTTAATGCTAAACCCAAAAGCCCAGATAAAAGTTAGGGTTCCAAGAAGGGTAATGGGTAAGGTTAAACCTGTGATGACGGTAGAGCGGAAAGAGCCTAAAAATAATAAAACAATTAAAACTGCTAACGCGGCACCTTCAATAATGGTACGGGCAACATCTTTAATTGAAGCGCGAATGCCTTTAGAGCTATCAGCTACAACTTTATAATTTAAACCCGCAGGCATCTGAGCTTTTAACTTCTCTAAAGTTTGATAAGTTTTGTCGACGACTTGAATTACATTGGCATCGGAACTTTTTAAAATATCAATAGAGACAGCCGTTTTACCATTATAAAAAGCGCTTGATTGTAGTTCTGCTTGAGTGTCTTCAACAGTTGCGACTTGTTTTAAGAAAATCGGTGAACCATTTTTATTGGCAATCACCAAATCGCCAAATGCAAGGGGATGAATAACTTTTGATTGAATCTGTACAACCAGTTCAGAGTTCTTTTGTTGTAAGGTTCCTGCCGGAACTTCAATATTTTCATTTTTTAACGTATTAATGACCTGATCAATGCCAATGCCGTAACTTTGCAATTGCTCAGGAAGAATTTTTATTCGTATTTGTCGTTTGGCATCCCCCAATAAATTCACATTACCGACACCAGACACGGTTTTGAGTTGAGGCACGATCCGTTTATCGACATATGAACTCAATTGAGCCAAATTCATGCTAGTAGATTCAAATACGACTGACATAATTGGACTAGATGAAGGGTCGTAGCGCTGTACAATTGGTGTATCAATTTCATCACGAAACTGTGCTGCGACGGGAGCAATTTTGTCTCGAACATCTTGTGCTGCAATGGCTGAAGATGTATCAAGGTTAAACTCTGCAACGACCATTGAAAAACCTTCACTTGAACGTGAGGTAATTTGCTTAATGCCTGAAATCGTATTGATTTGATCTTCGAGTTTTTTAGTAATATCTGATTCGACCGCTTCAGGTGAAGCACCAGCATATTCTGTAGTCACTACGACGAATGGGAAATCTATATTTGGAAACTCTTCAACGGTCATCCGTTTCCAAGAAGCTAACCCGAGTACCATTAAGCTGATCATCATCATAATAGTAAAAACGGGGTATTTCACACTGATTCGAGTAAACCACATACGCTATTTGCTACCTTATTTATTTTTGTCGTTTGTAACCGTCACTTTTTTATTAATGTCGGAATCTTCAAATTGAATACGGCTTACCAGATCTGTGCTTTGCAAGCCACCAACCAAAGCAATATTGTCGTTATAGCGCTGTTCAATCACTCGAATTTTAACTTTTTGGATGGTGTGATTACGTACCACCCATACAAAAGGATCATGTTGCATATTTTGAATGCTGTCTAAAGGAATCGTTTGGCCTTGATTGGTATCACTACGAAGAATATTTCCATTAATGAAAGCCCCTATACTTAACGAATCAATTTTTTCTTTAGGAACTGCAAAAAAATCGATTTGTCGACTGTCTTGATCTGCAACAGGTGAAATACGAGTAAGCGTTGCGTTTAATTGTTTAGAATTTCCCTGAATCTGATATTGAATACTGTTACCTACTTTAAGAGCAGACTGTTGCTCAATTGGTAACTTGGCCTGTATTTCAAGTTGGTCTGGATTTACGATTTCAAATAGCGTTTGTCCAACCGATACAGTCTGACCAGGTTCTACTTGTCGTTTAGTAATCACACCTGAAATTGGACTGGTAATAATTCCGTCTTGATCAGCCTTTCGAGCAATATCAACATTCGCTTGTTGAGCTTTTACACTTTCAAGTTGGCCTTTGTAGTCAACCTGACTCTGTTCAAACTCGACACGAGCAATAAACCCTTGATTAAACAGTCTTTGCTTTCGGTTCATTAAATTGCGTGCAAGTTCAGCTTGTGATTGAGCTGATGCAAGGTTGGCGCGCGCTTGCGCTAATCGTGCAACATTGTCCTGATTGTTCAATCTCACTAAAACTTGGCCTTTTTGTACCTGTTGGCCAACATTTGTAGTTACAGTGGTCGCCGTGGCGCTCACTTGAGCCTGAATTGAACTTTGCTGAACCGCACGAATCGTTCCGGTAAAAGCAGTTTGAGAGTCAAGTGCTCCCTCTTTAACTGCAATCAGGTCTTGAGGAATGAGTTCAATTTTTGCTGGAGCTGATGCCGTTGTTTTAGTTGTTTCTTGCTGATTACATGCAGCTAAAATCAAACATAAACTAATAATACTCAGTTTAAAAATAGTAGAAGGGGTGAGATGCATTTTGTGCATATAGCATCATCCTATAATTCAAATTTTATTTTGCCCCTATTCTTGATAAACCTTTACAGTTATTCAAGCTTTTTTAAACGTTCGATAATATTTTCATACTCGCTGTTGGTACGTTTGTAGGTCTTGGAAAGTGTTTCAAGTGTTTGTTTGACTCTGTAAATATTATTTAGATTGTTTTCAATCAAAGTCTTATGTCGCTCAGGAATGACTTCTCGCTTTCTGAAATATTCCATTTCTTGACGCTTAAATAAAATTTTGTCTTGTTGTAACTGGTCGAGTTGTTCCTCTTGATAGTTAATTTGCTTCTTTATAGCAAGTAATGCTTGATCTCTTTTAAGCATGGCTGTCTTGCTATTGCTATAGGCATTTTTTAATTTAATATCTAGTTCTCTATGCCGTGCCGACAGTGCTCGTTGACTTGATTGATTTAAATCAGCCTGCGCATTATAAGAATGGTTTCTTTTAATCACTTGCATATTTTGATCTAGAACTTCATAACCATAACGGATATGAGCAGGAGTGACAGATGTACTGATATTGGCCGTACCGTGTTGATCATAATATCGATACCAGACTACTTTAGAAGTATCCGCTAGAGCCAAGGTCGTTGAAAAACAGAGCGAACCGAAGGAAATAATGCCTATAGATAAAGACAAGCAGTTCCTATAAAAGGCATATTTCATCCGATTATTCATTGAATATCCCCAAAAAAGAAAGCTAAATTGCTTATTTTTAAATAATTAATCTTTAATATATTAGTTATTATTTAGCTGAATAAAAATATAGTCATTATAAAAAAAATGATAATTTCAATTAAAGTGTGATGAGGTTAAAAGTTATTGTTTATAAATGAGAAAGTAGACAAAAATGCCTCATTGAAAATAGACCGTGAGATATGTTAAAAATGCTTATAAATGCGTAAAAACAAATTTAAGTTAAATTGCATTTATATTTTATATTTATTGGGGATGGAAGATTAAATGGAAGATGCATTCCAAAATCTGAAAGTAATGGTAATTGATGACTCAAAAACCATTCGCCGTACAGCCGAAACTTTATTACAGCGAGAAGGCTGTGAAGTGATTACTGCGGTGGATGGATTTGAAGCTTTGTCCAAAATTGCAGAAGCAAATCCAGATATTGTTTTTGTCGATATCATGATGCCTCGTTTAGATGGTTATCAAACTTGCGCTTTGATTAAAAACTCTCAAAATTATCAGAACATTCCCGTTATCATGCTCTCTAGTAAAGATGGTTTATTTGATCAGGCAAAAGGGCGTGTGGTAGGTTCAGATGAATACTTGACGAAACCTTTTAGCAAAGATGAATTGTTAAACGCGATTCGTAATCACGTAAGTTCATAATTAAGTAATTTAAGGGCAAAGAAATGACACGTATTCTCATTGTTGATGATTCACCAACAGAAACTTTTCGTTTTAAAGAAATTCTAACCAAGCATGGTTATGACGTACTTGAAGCATCTAATGGTGCAGATGGTGTAACTTTGGCAAAAGCAGAACAGCCTGACTTAGTGTTAATGGATGTTGTCATGCCAGGTGTAAATGGCTTTCAGGCAACCCGCCAGATTACCCGTGATGAAGACACTAAGCATATTCCTGTGGTAATCGTGAGTACTAAAGATCAGGCAACTGACCGAGTATGGGGCAAACGTCAGGGTGCACTCGACTACCTGATTAAGCCGATTGAAGAAAAGCAATTGATTGATGTAATTAAACAATTTCTAAAGTAACTCATCCATCCATAAAAACATAAATAGCGGGGTTATATGCCCGTTTTATAGGATCGAGTATGGCAGCGAATGGATTTATCGAGTTACTTCGTTTGTCTAAACGGGGTAATAAGAATTACGCTTCAGTTCAAAATGAAGCACAGCGATGGTCAGGGATTGCTTTTGAAATGAGAGGGCAATACTTCGTCGCACCACTTGGGGAAGTGTCAGAAGTTATCTATCCACCGAAATATACGCCAGTTCCAAATGCTCAAAGTTGGGTGAAGGGTTTGGCGAACATTCGGGGACGGTTACTTTCGGTTTCTGATTTGGCTCATTTTATTTCAGGGCAACGAAGTACATTTTCGTCTGCCCAAAAAGTGTTATGTATTAGCCATCACGACCAGTATGTGGGGTTGGTTGTGGATCAGGTCTTGGGGATTCAGCACTTTAATAAAAAAAGTTTTTTTTCTCAAAGCTTAGACTTAGAGGAAAATCTAAAAGAATATTGCCAAGGTTATTTTCACCAACATAACCAGCATTGGCATGTCTTTTTATTTAGTCGTTTATTGCAAAACCCACATTACATGAATGCATCGACAAAATTTATAAACTAATTTTTACGCTGTGAAAAACAGAGTATTTTCTGGGGAGAAGCTATGGGCTTTAAGCTTAAAAAGAAAGGCGGCAATCGTGTTGCGCCCGAAAAATCGGGTCTCAATTTTATTGCAAAAATCCAGTCGGGAATTGAGCAATACGCCAGTTTATTTGGGGAAAGTAAAAAGTCCAAGCCTATCCTTTATGTAGCGTTGTTATGTTTAGTATTTGCTTTAATTTCGCTCGTTTATTTATTTTATAGTGTACCTCGACATAACCAATTAACACGTAGTTTGGGTGAGTTACGCTTATTGTCACAAACTATTTCTAGACAGGCTACGGAAGCAACGGCTTCTGGATCACCTAAAGCTATGAAAGACTTAGTTGAGTCACGTCAACTTTTTGCTAAAAATATAAAAAATGTTGAAAATATTTATGGTACATCTTCAAAAGAATACCAAAAGGTAGCGGTTCTGTGGAAAGCTTTGTCTTATGACGTTGACTTGATCTCGTCACAGCAGGGCGTAATTAATCAGTTATATAATATGAATATCTCGATTAGTGACTCTATTCCTGAGATTCAAGCTGAATATAACTTGATGGTTGATAAGATGGTCCGCGAAAAAGTATCGAGTAATCAGGTAGTCATTGCTAAAAACCAGGTATTTATTGCGGAACGTATTTTACGTTCTATTAACTCCGTTTTCATTGCTACAGAGAATTCTGAAAACTCAGCGCATGACTTTGGTGTCGATATTGATACTTTTGGTGTGTACTTAAATGCACAGCTAAACGGCAATGCAGAACTGGGTGTTGCTAGAGTTGAGTCCCCGGAAGTACGTGAATCTTTAGAAGGCATTAAGTCTGAGTATGATCAAGTTTTAAAATCTGCAGCGACATCAGTTCTTAAACATACAAATCAAATTGTAAACGTACGTCAGTCATCGGGTGAGATCTTCTCGCAATCTGATGAAATGTTATCTGCATTGGGTAATCTTTCTGAGCAAACACAGTATGGTTGGAAAGCCTTTGCTTTAGTTGCGCTTCTTACATTATCACTTATTGGTTTAATTAGCTCAGTCTTAAAGCTTTTATCACTTCGTAGTAAAGCGGATAAACAACGTGTAGCTACCTTGCAAGAAGAATATGACCGTAACCAAAACGCGATTTTACGTTTACTAGATGAAATTGCCGACTTGGCAGATGGTGACTTGCGCTCATATGCAACGGTATCTGAGGACTTTACTGGAGCGATTGCCGACTCGATTAACTTCGCGATTGACCAATTACGTGATCTTGTATCCCGAATTCATGAAACTTCTCAGGAAGTTGCCCGCTATACGCATGATACACAAAATATTACTAACCAGTTGGCAGAAGCATCAGAGCATCAGGCACAAGAAATTGCTGGCGCATCAACCGCAATGAATGAAATGGCGCAATCAATTGACCAAGTATCTTCAAATGCATCTGAATCTACCGAAGTAGCGGAACGTTCGGTACAAATTGCTTCTAATGGAGCACAAGTAGTAAACCGTTCAATTGAAGGTATGGACACGATTCGTGAACAGATTCAGGAAACCTCTAAACGTATTAAGCGTTTGGGTGAGTCTTCACAAGAAATTGGTAACATCGTATCGTTAATTAATGACATTGCGGACCAAACAAACATTCTTGCACTAAATGCAGCAATTCAAGCATCTATGGCAGGTGAAGCAGGACGTGGTTTTGCCGTGGTTGCAGACGAAGTACAGCGTCTTGCAGAACGTTCTGCATCGGCAACTAAACAGATCGAAACTCTGGTTAAAACAATTCAGACCGATACGAATGAAGCTGTTATTTCAATGGAACAAACAACCACTGAGGTTGTGCGCGGAGCGAACTTGGCAAAAGATGCAGGTATTGCCTTGGACGAGATTCAAAAAGTATCTGGTGACTTGGCAAACTTGATGGCCAACATTTCTGATGCAGCAAAACTTCAGTCTGCATCTGCGAGTCACATTGCGACAACCATGACCGTCGTACAAGAAATTACTTCGCAAACGACAACTGCAACATTCGATACAGCACGTTCTGTTTCTGAATTAGCAAATATGGCAGAGTCATTACGTGAATCGGTAACGGACTTTAAATTACCTGATTAAATTGGGGACGAGGATAGCTGTTTCTATACTAGCTATTCTTCTAAAAAGTATTAACAACACCAGATAAGTATTGGGGACACAGCTATTTATCTGGTGTTGACTCTGTCGTTTTTCTCCATTTAGGGGACAAGCAAAAGAAGCCTTTGCTATGAAAGAAATATTAAAAACTTTAACTGAAGCAATGATGCTACCGGAAGATAGCTATTCTCAACAAGATGATGAATTTCTTGATATCTTCGTTGAAGAAATTGAAGAAATTTTTGTTGAATTGCAATCTTTGATTCATGAATGGATGCAATCTAAAAATGTTGCTACGCTGACTGAGATCCGTCGCCATTTTCATACCTTGAAAGGTTCAGGGCGAATGATTGCAGCGAAATCCTCTGCTGAGCTTGCTTGGACTGTAGAAGATACGCTTAATCGGGTAATCAATGAGAGTCTCACATTAACTCCTAACATCCAACAATATGTTCAGTTGGTATTTAAGTTCTATTTCTTTAAATTAGTAGATGACTTTAAATCTAAAAAGGAACATGCAGTAGATTTTAGACCTCTTATTTTATTGGGACAACAATTACAACAACAGCAAAGTCTAGAGCCTGCTTTAGAAGAACTTCTATTATTGTCGGATACTCTCACTGCGGAAACTAAGACTGGTTTAGAGGTGGGTGATTTAGAACAGGAATCAGATAATTTAACTCTAGAAACCGCCGTAGAAAGTGAACATAACCTTGCTGAAACCCTAGTTTTATTTATGGAAGAAGCGGAGGAGCACTTAGCGACCATCGATCAGTTCTTAGAACAAGAAATACATCAGCACGAGAGTTACAATGCACTAATCCGTGCATTACATACGTTGCGCGGCAGCTCGGCAATGGCTCAGGTAGAAGCAATTTTTGATGCTAGTACTAAAGTTGAGCATTTATTTAAAATCCTATTACAAGAAGAGCTATCTTCTCATTCAGAAGAAATTTTACTACTCCGTGATTATCGTCAGTTTATTCGAAATTGTTTAGATCTATTGGCTGCGCATCGCTCTAATGAGCAATTAGACTCTAACCTGAAACAGTTCAATCAGGTTTGGGATACTTATATGGAACAACATGGGGAGCATGCGAGCCCGCTCACGCCTCCACATGGTTTAGTATCTCAGCTGTTACAGCTAGATGTTTCAGAATTACTTGATGCAGAGTTAGATTTTGAGAAAGGAATTCGTTCTGAGTTTCCTCATTATATTGAACGTTTAAGTGAACAAGCTGATTTGTTATTGCAACATACTCAGTCGCAGGCCATGGTTGGTTTATATGAATATACGAACCAGCTGAAAGATAGCTATGACGTATTGCTTGATCGACCTGATTTATTGCAATCAGATTATGTTTTTGAAATTTATCAGAAAGCACATCAACAATTAATTCAGTTATTTGATGCATTAGCTGCGGGTCAAAGAGTTAGTATTATTGAGCAACACCAAAATGTTTTGGAAGAGCTAAAACTATATACCCAATATATTCCAAGCCTTAATTCTGAACCATTAGAAAGTCATCAGGAAGTTGTTGAGTCGCTATTTAATGCTGATGTAGAACAAACAGCAAATGAATCTTCAGCATCTATCGAAAGTATACTAACTGATCATGTAGTCATGAGTCAGAGTGTGCATTTAGATCGCCAGTTCATGTCTACTGAGCATGTAAACCGTTATTTTGATCCAGAACTGTTAGATATTTTTCTTGAAGAAGCCGATGAGTTGCTTGAAGGGATGGATACAGATCTTAATATTTGGATTAATGATCAAGAGAACTTTGCTGCTCTTAATAATCTGATGCGCTATTTGCATACCTTAAAAGGTGGGGCAAATATGATTCAGGCAAATTATATTGGTTTAATTGCACATGAACTAGAAAGTATTTATGAGCGCTTAATTCAAAGACAGTTAATTACTTCATCTGCTCTCATTGATTTTATTCGTCTGGTTCAAGATGATTTAGCTGATCGCCTACAAATAGTACGTGAACAGCACCTAGATTATGCTGCTTCTCATACTATTCAAGCGCTTAAGAATGCAGGTAAGGTATATAATTCACTCGGGTCTGCTGCTAAAGAGATGCAAGTAGAGTCTGAAACAGATGTTATACCGGAATCAAGTGTTGAAGTATTACAACAAGAAGCTATACACAATACTGCGTTAAATCTCGATGAGTTAACTTCTAATTTTGAGCAGATTGTTGAGTCTAATAATAGACTTGTTGAGTACACAGAATTACAAGTTTTTGATGCAGAAGGCTATACAGACAGTATCCAAGATCAGGATATTGACTCTGTTGTCGAGCAGACCTTTATGGAGGAAGCGGCCGAGCTGTTAGAGATGGCCGATCACCTATTAAAGCAGTGGTTTGAGCAGCGTACCAATCGTAGTATCTTGCTTCAGCTACAAAGGGCAGTGCACAGCTTGAAAGGTGGTTCCCGTATGGTGGGACTTGAAACCGTACAAGCGATTGCTTATCAACTTGAAAATGCTTTTGAAAAATTTGCGCTTTATCATTTTAGCTCAAATATTTATGACAACTTGTTAGAGAGTGCGATTGTTTGGTTAAAAGAAGCAATTTTTAAACAAAATTATCAACATTTCGATGGTTTACAACAAAGTTTAGAAAATATTCAGTTTATTGAAACTGCAATACAAATTCCAAGTAAGTTGACCAGAACTGATCTATTTAGCACTGAACCTGTAATGAGCTTTGTGCAAGGTGATGGTGCAGAACCACCGCCAATGATGGGGGCATGGGAACAAACGCAGCATCTTGAACAAAATAATGAGATGATCCGGGTTTCGGCAGATTTAATTGAGAAAATGATTGATTTGTCTGGTGAAAATTCGATTAACCGTTCACGAATTGAAATGGATCTCAGTCAATTTGGTCATACGCTAGTGGAAATGGAATTAGCCATTCAACGACTAGCAGACCAGTTACGCCGAATGGAAGGCGAATTAGAAAGTCAGATTATTGCAAAACACGGTATTGAGCACTCTCGTTATACAGAATTTGATCCTCTAGAGATGGACCAATATTCTTCATTGAATCAATTATCGAAATCACTTGCCGAATCTGCATCGGATTTAGTGGATTTTAAAAATACATTATCTGAAAAAATTAGAGACACTGAAAGTTTGCTGGTACAACAGTCACGTATTCAAGCCGAAATTCAAGAAGGCCTAATGCGAACACGATTAGTACCATTTTCTCGATTGCTACCTCGTTTACAAAGAATTGTGAGGCAGACTTCTACTGCGTTGGATCGACCAGCAGAGCTTTTTGTTAATAATACCGAAGGTGAATTAGACCGAACAATGCTAGAACGTTTGGTTACACCACTTGAGCACATGCTTCGAAATGCAATTGACCATGGTTTAGAAGATCGTGTGCAACGTGAACAAGCGCGAAAACCAGAAACTGGACGTATTGAACTGAATATTCATCGTCAAGGTACGGATGTTGTTGTTACATTTAAGGATGATGGCAGAGGTATTGATATCGAGAAGGTCCGTCAAAAGGCCCTATTGTCTGGTTTGATTAATCCTGAACAAGTATTAGAACATCAAGATATTTTACAGTTGATTTTCCATCCAGGGTTAAGTACAGCTGATCAAGTCACTCAGATTTCAGGTCGTGGTGTAGGACTAGATGTTGTACAAAGTGATATTAAAGCTTTGGGCGGACATGTGAGTGTGGACTCTGTGTATGGGCAAGGAACAATCTTTACCATACGTGTTCCGACCACAGTAGCTGTTAGTGATGCCTTAATGGTTAAAGTTGCTGATCAACAATTTGCAATTCCGTTAGCTCAAATTGATCGAATTGTTCGAGTTTCACCAACATCATTAGAACAGTATTTTGGAAGTGCACAAGAATTCTTTGAATTTGAAAATAAACGCTATCCATTACGTTATTTATCTGAGTTTGTTGGTAATCAACCAATTCCACGTTTGAGCGGGATGATGTATTCACTACCAGTATTAATGATTAAGACCAATAATGGACAAACAATTGCATTATTGGTTGATCAGCTTATTGGTTCACGTGCGCAGATTGTGGTCAAGCCAATCGGGCAGCAGTTCTCTAGTATTGGTGCGATTGCAGGCGCAACTATTTTAGGTGATGGCCAAGTTTGTCTAATTCTAGATGGACAAAATATTGCTCGCCAAATTCAGTCTACCCGCCGACATAAGCAGCTTAATGAAGCTATCTATAGACAACGTGAGTCTGATGAACGCCGTCTCATTATGATTGTAGATGACTCTGTCACAGTCCGTAAGGTAACGACTCGTTTACTCGAACGTCAGGGCTATGACGTAGTAACTGCTAAAGACGGTGTCGATGCAATTGAGCAGTTGGAAAATATTAAACCAGATCTGATGCTGCTTGATATCGAAATGCCGCGAATGGATGGCTTTGAAGTACTTAACCTCGTGCGACATCATGATCTACATCAAGATATGCCAGTCATTATGATTACATCCAGAACTGGCGAAAAACACCGTGAACGAGCATTTACTTTAGGGGTTAACCAATACATGGGTAAACCTTTCCAAGAAGAAGATTTACTTCACAATATTGATGCTTTTTTCACAACACGTGAAGAGGAACTTGCTTAATGAAGAGTCATATCAGTACATCTTTAATTAATGAAATGGATCAGCAAGAACTTCAACATTTAATTACTGTTTCAACTGGTTTTATTGATGCATATATTATTGAATGTGATCAGCAAGTGCCGATGCTATTACCACAAAACATAGTGTTATCAGCTATGGATGTTAAAAATGGTATCAAGCATATTGAATGGCATGATGTAAAACTTCCAGTCTATACAGTGCATAATGAAATTGATTCGCGAGCGGTGGCATTAGTTATTGAAAGTGAAGATATCAGCCAACGTTTTGCACTCATATGTAAATCGATGCCAGTTTCAGTTCGTCTGCGTATTTCTGAAGTCGTAGATGAAAACGAAGATATACAGGACTCTTTAAAGCACCCAACTGTATTTAAATATGTGCGTATGGAGAATCAGCGCTACCACGTTCCTAATTTGCAATATATCCAAAATTCGCTTCACTTATAAAAGAAAGGAACTCAATTTGAGTTCCTTTTTTGTAAGAAATAGGTAAAATTCTTTTATAAGAGATGGGGTAGCTCACAGTTTTACAAAAAAATAATCCTGAAGTAATTGCTTTATATATATTGTGAATTTATATTTTATATGTGTTCCAATGTTAAAATATTAGTTTTGAAATTTAGAAAATTAATAATATTTAGTTTTAATAGGCCCTACTATTAAATTTAGTATTCTAAGAAAGGAAGTAAATTATAACTAAAGAGTAGTTTTGAATTTTACCACACCAAATATGGGAAATAATCTATAACAAACTCTTTGCAACAGTAGAAAACATAAATGTCAATTAATAAAGAGCTGCATATTTTAGAGACAGAGGATCGTGGTGAATTTGCATTGTGGGAAATTTCAAATAGAAAACATTCTCTGACAAAAAAAGAAGCAATTTTTTTATCTCATGGTGCATTTTCGGACAAAACTGTTTGTATGGGGATTGCTGATTATTTGGCAAGTCATGGTTATATCTGTTTTATTTTAGAATGGCGAGGGCATGGCACTAGCCCAAAAACAGATGTACCGTTTAATTTCGAAACAGTGGCTTTATATGAATATAAAGCTGCATTTAACTATATTTATAATCATTTAAATATATCGTCTTTACACTGTGTAACTCATAGTGGAGGAGGGCTATGCTTAACAATGTTCTTGATTAATCATTCTGAATATTTAAATCTTATTCAAAGTATTACTTTTGTCGCTTGCCAAGCATTTGGAGCAGTAAATAGCCCATTTGATTTTCTTAAGTTACTTTCTGCAAAATTAGTTGTTAAAAGTCTAGGACAGATTCCTGCTAGTAAATTTAAGTTAGGACGAGTAAATGAAACCTATTACACTATGAGACCATGGTTTAGCTGGAATTTAAATCAGAATTTTATAAGTGATTTTAAAGATATTGATTATAGAAAATTTATGGCCTCTATTAGAGTTCCGATATATTCCATCTGTGGTACTGGGGATAAGTTCATTGCGCCAGTTAAAGGGTGCTATGAATATTTAGAAGCCTTTGAAAATGAAAATAATATATTCCGTGAGTTTGGACTTTCTAATAATAATCTAGAAAATTATTCTCATAGTAGAATTGCACTTAGCCAAAATGCTGCTAAGGAAGTCTGGCCCACTATATTGCAGTGGATAGATAAGCATTCAGAAGATGCTCTTTAAGTATTTTGTATAAAGCCAACTATCTGGATTAGTGAATACGAATCGTATTCTAAGATTCTCAAAGATAACAATTTAAGATAAGAAAAAGCATCCTAAAGAGGATGCTTTTTTATTCGTTGAGCTTTAATATTTTAAGCTAATAAATTTTCTAAAATTTGCTCATAAATATCAGTCAGTGGATCGAGGTCATGTACGTCAACATGTTCATTAATTTGATGAATTGTTGCGTTAAGAACGCCTAACTCCAATACCTGTGCACCTGTTGGAGCAATAAAACGTCCGTCAGAAGTACCACCACTTGTTGAAAGCTCAGTTTCAGTGCCAGTTACATTTAAAATCGCAGTTTGAGCCGCATTAACGAGTTCACCAACTGGAGTCAGGAAAGGTAAACCAGAGAGATTCCAAACGATTTCATACTGTAAACCGTGTTTATCTAAAATCTCATGAACACGCTGTTTAAGCTGTTCAGCAGTCACTTCTGTTGAATAACGGAAGTTAAAAGTAACTTCTAAAGTACCTGGAATTACGTTGGTTGCACCAGTTCCAGCATGAATATTTGAAATCTGAAATGATGTTGCTGGGAAATATTCATTTCCATTATCCCAAACGCTTTGGCATAGCTCTGTTAAAGCAGGTGATGCTTCATGAATTGGGTTTAGTGCTAAATGTGGATAAGCCACATGGCCTTGTTTACCTTGGACCTTTAATACAGCATTGAGGGAACCACGACGCCCATTTTTAACAATATCACCTAATTTATGAGTACTTGAGGGTTCGCCGACCAAACACCATTTAATTTTTTCATTACGTTCTTCAAGAGTCTCAATAACCTTAACCGTACCGTTAACCGCAGGACCTTCTTCATCAGAAGTAATCAGAAATGCGATAGATCCTTTATGGTTTGGATGTTTTGCAACAAAACGCTCAGATGCAACAACCATAGCTGCCAAAGCTGTCTTCATATCTGCCGAACCACGACCATATAATTTTCCATCGCGGATTTCAGGTGCAAATGGGTCTGAATTCCATGCTTCTAATTTACCTGTCGGGACTACGTCAGTATGACCTGCAAAACAAAATACAGGTTCTTCAGTTCCACGACGTGCCCAGAGATTATCTACCTCACCAAAACGCATTGGTTCAATATGAAAACCAACTTGGCTTAAACGGTCTGCCATGATGGTCTGGCAAGTGTGATCAATTGGAGTAACAGAAGGTTGTTGTAAAAGTTCTAGGCTAAGCGAGAGAGTATCTGAATGGTTCATACCGGAAATTGCGTGCTGATCAGGTGAAATATAGTCCGATATAATAGGCGAATCTCTACGTGATGGGTACGTAAAAATAAAAAAACCTTATCGGAATGATAAGGTTTTTTAGTGACAACTCTAACTTACATTTTATCTTGTGTTTTTTCAGCAGTATTCGTTACAGCATCACCTGCTTTAGAAACATCTTTACCAAAACCCTTAAACGTATTACAGCCTGTTAAAACAACAGCAATCATTACAGAAGCAGCTAAAACTTTTTTCATCACTTTCTCCGTTTAAATTTAATAATGAAGTGAATTTAGATTAAAAAACAAACGGAAAAAGAAACATGACTGTTTAATAGTAAAAACGTTATAAAATGTGTCTAGAATCTTAAATTTATTGTTAATTATTGAAATTTCTGAATGTTGGACTTTAATTTTAAGTGTGAAGGGTGTCTAAACATAAAAAACTGAACCTCCTGACCACTTTTACAATATAAGCCGTCTGTCCACCAATGTGCTGGGGCGGAACTAGGCTGTTTATTTGGGCACAGCCATTCGTGCCTTTCTAATCGATAAAAAGAAGAATGAGGAATTGTGGTGCCCCAATAGCCCAAACGACGCTTTAAATTTATCCAGTCAGGTAGGGGCTGCTGCAAATTTAAATCTAAAGGGAGATAAAGTTGTCCCTTTAAAACTGCAAAGCGTTGATGAATTTCAAAGTTTAATGCTTCAAGAAATTGAAATTGTTTGTTGGTAAAGTGGTAAAGCTTTTTGCTTAAAGTATCCTGACGGTTCAGTCCAATCCATTGTTCTAATTGTAAATCTGCCTCACCGAGATAATATTTTAAAGCAACCTCCCAATGTTCAATTTCTTGAGTTTCTTTATTTAGAATTAAAAAATCTAGTTCTCCTAAAGTTTTTGGCCCCTCAATTTTTTGAATACTATGTCCCAATAATTGATAGGGATGGTACTGATCCTCTTGTAACCAAAACCAGAGTAGATGCTCAAAGCGTAAACCTAAACGTGTACTTTTAAGCTGAGATAAAAACTGAATTAAAGGCTCTGGGGACTGATCGAGCTCTTTTAAACGTGGCAAATAATTTTGAAAATGACTTTCCCATACTTCGGTTGGATGTAGCTTAAAATGATGTTGTATAAATAGACTTTTTGGTAGTTGGGAAAGTAAATTTGGACTAGCAATACAAAATGCGAGCTGTCGGACTATAGGATGTTGAAATTGTAGCCATGGCTCGAAATAGGACGTTTTAACTGAGGCAATATTCATACATTTAATACTCGAAGTAATTCATCCTAATTTCCTAACGGATCAACAAAAAAACATTAGAAAAACACTTTATACTAACGCCAACAGCAGGTTAAGGTTTATATATGCGAACATTGTTCTGGCGCTCTTTAGTCGTGATTTTTATCACGCTAGGCATTATTGGAGCAATTTTACCAGGTATGCCGACAACAGTGTTTTTGATTCTGGCTGCTTGGGCTGCTTCAAAAGGCTGGCCACAAATGGATGATTGGTTGTTAAATCACCCTAAATATGGACCAACATTACGTAATTGGCGAGCCAATGGCACAGTACCTCGTAAAGCGAAGTGGATTGCAAGCATAATGATGGCAATTAGTGGAATTATAATGTTATTTACTTCAGCGCCACTTTTGGTCAAGGCTTTTACTGATATTACTATGTTCATCGTTGCAGTTTGGTTATGGCTACGCCCTGAGCCAAAATAAAAGATTGATAATCTTTTATTTTGGCGCAAGACAAGCAGTAAAGCTGCGCGTAGATAAAAGAAGATTGATAATCTTTTATTTTCAATGCAAGAGAAGCCCTTACAATAATTTTTTAGCTAAACTCAAAATATTTGAGTTGATATAAGAGAATAAGTTCAATGTCTCAATTTAAGTTCGAAGATGCTGATGTTCTCATCGATTTAGCAAACCAAACATTAACTTTGCCTAAACATAATAAGTTTTATGTCATTTCTACAGGAAAGAATGGAATTGGTGAGCAGGAAAACACGGGTAGAACACCACGTGGATGGCATAGAGTGGCAAAGAAAATTGGTGCAGAGTTTCCCAAAAATGCAGTTTTTATCGCACGTAAGCCAACAGGGGAGGTTTATAGCACTGAGTTAGCTGCCCAATATCCTGAACGAGACTGGATACTTTCTCGTATTCTCTGGTTAGATGGCCTAGAGACTGGGTTTAATAAAGGGGAAGGCCACGACACTATGCAACGTTATATCTACATTCATGGAACTCCAGACACGCAACCAATGGGGGTGCCAATGTCACATGGGTGTGTTCGAATGCGTAATGAAGAAATCATTGAGCTATTTGATTTAGTTGCTGAAGATGCATTAGTTTATTTATCTGAACAATCTTTAACCTGAGTGCGAGTTTTATCTATTCTTGGTTAGCGGTGTAAATGCAGAAAATATTGAAATAAGTGTTTAAATAAAATACAAAAAATTGTTTTTTACTTAATAATGACTTATTTTTAATCATTCATTCGCATTTTTTTAAAAAGAAGTCGAAAAGCGTTTGACACCTGTTAAAGATTCTCTATAATGCACCTCACAAACGATGAAGACGTTAAAGGGCGCTTAGCTCAGTTGGTAGAGCGTCTGCCTTACAAGCAGAATGTCGGCGGTTCGATCCCGTCAGCGCCCACCAAGCCTTTACGTTAAGCTCTCAAGTGCAGCGGTAGTTCAGTTGGTTAGAATACCGGCCTGTCACGCCGGGGGTCGCGGGTTCGAGCCCCGTCCGCTGCGCCACTTAAGACTTAACATCGTTTTACCCCACAATTTCGATATTGTGAAAGTGCAGCGGTAGTTCAGTTGGTTAGAATACCGGCCTGTCACGCCGGGGGTCGCGGGTTCGAGCCCCGTCCGCTGCGCCACTTTTCAGTTCGAGTTGTGTTTGGAAGATGATTTGAGATGTAAAAATCTTATATCAAAAAATTAATGAATAATTAATTTTTTCTTCTTGGGGCGCTTAGCTCAGTTGGTAGAGCGTCTGCCTTACAAGCAGAATGTCGGCGGTTCGATCCCGTCAGCGCCCACCATATATGTGACCATACTTTATTTTAAAGTATTGTAGTGCAGCGGTAGTTCAGTTGGTTAGAATACCGGCCTGTCACGCCGGGGGTCGCGGGTTCGAGCCCCGTCCGCTGCGCCATTCTCTTGATTCCCTTGTCTAGAGAATGTAGAGTATAAAGATACATTCGTTATCTTTTCTCATTAAGGGCGCTTAGCTCAGTTGGTAGAGCGTCTGCCTTACAAGCAGAATGTCGGCGGTTCGATCCCGTCAGCGCCCACCATTATTTCATTCCGAAAGTTAAATTTTTCTAATATTTAAATTGCTTATTTATCTATAATTCTCAATCTGTATTTGAATTCTTTATCTAAGTCACTCTAAATTTAGTTGTTCTATTCTAAAGCTCAAAGTTTATATCTCCAATTGACTGAAAATCATTAGTTAAGTTATTTCTTATTTGGATAAATGACTTTTGTGTTATTTAATTTGGGGCTATAGGTTTAAAACCTAACTGTGTTTAAAAGTGATTGCCTGAGTTATAGACTAAAATTATTTCACATAAAATTTTCTTAAAAAATTTATTTTATATTTTTATTGAATAGACTTTTCTTATATTAAATTTGCCATGTAATGACTCAAATAGAGCTTTATATATTTTATAAGCTTACTAGATCTATTTCTAACCAATAACAATACTTTCTTGCGTAAAAAAACTGCTATTTTTTAATAGCAGTTTTGAAATAAGTCATTCTTAATATTCGTTAAGAAACCATCCACTTGCAAAAGCGAAATATTCTCGTAACCAAGAATTGTAGCGAGTAGCTAATGGTGTTTCAGCCGCCACTGTATAAACTTGCGTATAACCTTGTTTTTTAGCAATAGCTGCTGCTCGTGGAGTGTGAAAATCGCTTGTCACAATAGCAATCGGTTGGTCGAGGGTAATGTGGTGCTGTGCTAATAGTGGTTTACTATTCATTAGATTAAGTTCAGTACTTGTACTTTTATCTTCAAGAATCATTCGTTCTTTTGCAATATGATAATGTTGCTCTAGATAGCGAGACATAACTAATGCTTCGCTTTCCTTTTCTGAAAAATCAAGGCCTCCCGTTAAAACAACTTTTGCTTGGAGCTGTTTTAGAGCAATAGGGGCAGCTGTATCTAAACGTTTTGCAAGAGTTTTGGATGGTTGACCATTTTCTACCCCACTACCTAATACAATGATTGCATTTACTGGAGGCAGATTTTGATTTGTCTCTTTATTCTGTTTAATAAAATCAAAGAAATAGCCTAAGCTAATTAGCCATATCCAGAGGCATAACCAGCCGAAACGCCAAAGTGTGTGTAAGCGATAATGATAGAAGAAGAAACGCTCTAAATGATAATAGAATAAAGAATAGAGGCAGAAGAAGGCGCCCAAAATTAAAGGGATAATTGTGCCGACATTAATTTTATTGAGACAAATTAAAACTAACCCATCTAGAAATAAAATCGAACCAATGATTGCTAGGAAAATACGGATCCACTTACTGACTTGCATTGTGTTTACAGTTGCAATTTAAATTGCAGACAGTGTATGCAAAATCATTTTGAATGCAATAAAAAACCGAGTAAAGCATCTGTGCCATTACTCGGTTTTCTGATTTATTGGCCTTTAATAAACATCACGGCGATAACGGCCTTGTTGTCTTAATTCATCTACCTGTTCATCACCTAGAATTTCAACCAGTGCTTGGTCGACTCCGCTTGCCATACCATCAATACTACCGCAGACATAGAGAACAGCGCCGTGCTCTATCCAGCTTACTAATTCTGCTGCATTCTGACGGATTACATCTTGAACATACACGCGTTGTTTTTGATCTCGGGAAAATGCTAAATCTAGACGTTTTAGCATTCCTGTTGTTTGCCATGCTTCAATTGTTGATGCATAGAAGAAGTCGCATGCTCTTTGACGTTCACCAAAGATTAACCAGTTTTCAGTGTAGTCATGACGAGTACGTGTATGTAACAGGCTCATTAAACCTGCAATACCAGTTCCGTTACCAATACAAATAATAGGGCGGTTGTCATCAATAAGATGGAATGATTCATTGGTACGAATACGCAAAGCAACGTCATCATTGACTTGAGTATGTTGAGTCAGCCAACCTGAACCTAAACCTAAGTTACCGGATGCGTCATATTGTTGACGAACAACCAAACGAAGCACTTGCTGAGAAGGAATACTCGCAATTGAGTACTCTCGCGTTGGTAAGTTAGGAAGCTGTTCTAATAAATGGTCCAGATTCGCAAATGGTTCAATTTCGCCCGTTAAATCTTTATTCCAAAGCGCTTTCTCAATTGAGATTTCTAATGAGTCGACTTTGGCATTTTTAAGAATATGATGCTTCTGTAAGAATGCCTGAATACGTTCAGGGCTATTACCAGGCTGAATTTCAGCAATATCACCAGCTTGCCATATTGCTTCGTGCTTTGCGTTAAGCTCAATATTATAAGCAGGTTGCCCTAAGCTATTTGGATTGAGTAAGTCACGTTGTTGTAACTTCCATGTATCAAAAACTTTTTCTAAATTTACAGCGTGTAAATCTAATTTAGTTGCTTTCGCAAGTGATTGATTCCAGTTTTGAATATCCGATAGGTCTACATTATCAACTTCAATTGTATTAAAGAGGGCATGAGCACCATTAGTTTTAAGCCAAGCATCTACTGCATGACCAAAACTACAATACGTATCAGGATATTCTTTAGAACCTAGCGCTAAAACAGCATAGTTCATGTGCTTAAGGTCCAGATTCACTTTTAAAAACTTTTTAGCAAAGCTTGTAGCGAGATCGGGAGCATCACCAGTACCGTATGTACTGATTACAAATAAAACCTGCTCATGCTGCTCTAAATCAGATTGTGTTAGCTGCTGTACAGGTTTAACCTGAACTGGTTGATGAGCTTCTTGTAAACTTGTTGCCGTACTCCAAGCAAGTTGTTCTGCTACACCAGTTTGAGTTGCGTAGGTAATAAGCCAAGGCTTTGCATTTGGATCAATATATTGTCCAGCTAAAGACTGACGAGCCGCCTGTGTTAACTTTTTCTGTTTGCGGCGTTTAAGATAAAGCATCAACCCTGTAACAAAGAATAAAGGCATTGCCAATGAAGCAAGCATCGCAACGAATTGATAAATTGGTCCAAAGAAGCTACCACGGTGTACAGGTAACATACTGCTCATGATTTTTTGATTAAGTTTTTTATCTTCGTAGAGCTCCATCTTTTCGATAGTGCCAGTTTGATAATTATAGATGGCTTGGTTGCGTGCACGTTCGTGTTGCGGGGTAGCATCGACAAAGCTTAACTCAACTTTTCCATCATCTTTTTTTGGTAAGTTCAATGTTAGTGTCGAATAATCACGTCCGACCTGACTATTGAAGCCACTCCATGTTTGATTAAGTGCTGTAATGAGCTGAGTATTATCTAACTGAGGCTCTGATTTTTTATCAGTATTATGCTCAGATCGTTTATTTTGTTGCATTCCTCGATTTTGAGGAGCGGGGCCATGACCTTGTGGCTTGGGTTGTTCAACTCCCATCACTTTGAACATGCCACTACGCCACCAGTCATAAGACCAATATAGACCTGTACATGCGAATAGTAGATAAAAAACAATGACCCATGTCCCAACAACAGCATGTAGATCCCAAATAAAATTTCGGCCTTTCAATTTTGGTTTAACCGCGAGCCATTGACGGGCAGAATGCTTTTTAGGCCAGCGTAAATATAATCCACTCAGTACAAAGTAAATTAACATGAGCGCACAAGCACCAGTAATTTGCTTGCCAACTTCGCCTGCGGTTAAATTACGATGAATTTGTTGTATTAATAACAACAGTTTTCGGCCTTTAATATCCGGCAGAACCTGAGCGTTATAAGGATTAACCATCATATTATAGCCACGGCGTTCACCTTCTTTTTCAATATTGACAGTAGAAGAGGCGGTCGGATCCTTGGCAATCGTAATGCTATTAATTTTAATTTCAGGCTGAGTGGTATTGAAATGTTGATATAGCTGAGCAGGGGTTAATTTTGGAGTGCTTTCAGCTTGAACAACATAACTATCAGAATTTATCCATTTTAAAATTTGTTGGTCATAAGAATAAATTGCACCTGTTACACCCATAATGGATAAGATTAGGCCAGCAGTAATACCCAGAAACCAATGAATTTGAAATAAAATTTTTTTAAACATGGTCGAAAATGTGAATATGATGGAGATCTTGTAAAGAAGTATAGCCGAAGATTGAGTAGATAATATGGATTTTGGAGATAATATTAATTTTCATTATCATTTGTTTTTACTGTAATAAAAAACCTCCATAAGGAGGCTTTTTATGAAATCAAAACTTACAGAGTTTTCGGTTCGCCTACAGCTTCTTTTAAATGCGTGCGAATCGTATTGAACGAGAAGTTTTTAGAATCCATACGCTTAGGTAAAATATAAGCACCTTGTTGTTCTTGGCCTTTTGGATCTTTTACTTTGAAATTTACCAAGATGAAATCAGGTCCATTGTACCATTCGTAGATATTTTTCCATCCAATTGTACCAACGCCTTCTTGTTGGCCCATTTTTTGGCGCATCACAATGCCATGAGGCTGCACGCCTAAACGAATACCTTTGATTTCCTGTACCGGAAATTCATTCATTTTGCGTTTAACGTACCATTCTAATCCGTATTTACGACCTAGGTAGTAAAGTACTACAGCGACAATAGCAACCCAGCAAAAAACAGTAGAGTAGTTCTTAATAAAAATAAGACCTAATATAGCTAGGGCTAAAACTACACCCATAATTGCCCAAATTTTTGTGCTGATTTTATTGGTGCTGCGCCAGATAAGAAGCTGTGCATTACGTTGTTCAGCTTCTGACACGTCATATGGAACAGGCTGAAGCGTATAAGCGTATAAAGTTTTCGCGGTCATAGTGCAAATAACAAATTGTAAACTGTTTTAAGTTTAGCACTAATTGGCATAAGTCAGGAAAGGATATTATGCCAATTTAATACTAAATTCCGAGGCAAATTTATAATGATGCAAGCTCACTGGCATCATTATCAAGATCATGACTTAGACGTTGTTTTAACATACTAAATCGGTTCAGCACACCAAGCATGAGTGAGAGCTGCTGTAAAATAATGAGTGATTTTTGGTCATTTTCATCATTTTGGCTTAGACGCTGACGTATCGTTTGGAGCATATTTTGTGCTGTAAGATCAGGCATTTCATCTCTTAATAGAGCGCCTTGAATATCATCTAGCGCTTGGTCTAATAATTTAAGAACAGCTTGATCCTGAAGGCTTTCTCGATGTGCCCCAAGTGCAGCGATATAGCTTAAAAATGTATGGTTTAAACATAAAAATTCAAAAATATCGGATTTACGAGTTGGGTCAAAGTCTGGCTCAGTCGCTAAAGTGGAAATAAGTGAAGCAACTTCAGCATCTGTATTGTGTGCAGCTCGACGTACAATACGATAATTCAGCGCATGATTACGGCCTTCATGATACTGTTTCACAACTTCAGCTAAATAATTACATTGAGCTTGTAATGAACGTCTGATGTTGCGAGGTAAACGACGGAACTTCCAGTCGGGCCAAATAAATGTCACGCCAAACCAAGCTAAAGCACATCCAATTAAAGTATCTACAAATCTAGGAATAGCCGCAGCCATTGCCGAACCATCTAGATTAAAGTTAATTAATGCCAATATTGTGATAAAGGCAGTTGCCTGCGCATATTGTTTACTGCGTAATTCAAAAAACAGAACGCCACTTAATATCAACATGAATAGTTGCCCTTCGGTTGAAGGAATTAAGAAGATAATCGCAAGACCTACAATAATCCCAACTAATGTTCCGACAATTCGTAAGCGTAAGCGACGTTTGGTTGCGTTGAAGTTAGGCTGGCTTACAAATAGTGCTGTAAGCATAATCCAGTAGCCATATTCAATATTGGTCATTTGAATCAATACATATCCGATAAAAAGAACAATTGAGACGCGAATTGCATGGCGGAACAGCACAGATTCAGGAGTTAAATTCTGTTTTATTCGAACAACAATATCATTCCATCCTTGTAAATCATCATCTTTAAGCTGGTTCTCGGCTTGTTTTACTTTATCAGATTGAATGTGTTGTTCCGTTTCTAAGTTGAGTAACTGAGAGTCGATAGATTTTAAGTTTTGATATAAAGCGAAAAGTGCATTTACCCATAAAAGGTCATAATGCTGATCACGACGTAACTTTTCTAATGAGAGGCGTAGGTTTTCAAAGCTTTGTTTAAACCTTTTATTATGGTTATAAGGTTTACGTTGCAAAATACATTCATTTAACTCTTGGCAAGCTTTGCCTTGAACCGCCAAAATTCGCTGGAATCTAAATAAAATATCACTGTGCTGAAAAATTTTGGCTAACTTTTGATAATCGATATGAGCGGAGTCAGCACGCTCATGAATGTCTTGAGCGACAAAATAATAATGTAAGCTTCGGCGTGTATCTTTTTGTCCGCGGTCGCCTTTTAAACGAGTTAATAAAGCTGTTTTTAAGTCGTTAAAAATCGTAATTAACTTGCCGTTTTCTAATGACAGTTCGATCATACTTTGCTGATAGCTTGCAGCAGTCATATCTACATCAAACAAATTTGATTTTGCAAAGAGAAAATCACCTAGGGATGCATAAGATGCAGCCAGTTTGTCTTGTAGTTGTCGAACTGGAAATAGTAAAAAACTAATAGTTGCAATTAAGCCATACCATGCAGCACCTGCAACTAAAAGGGCTGGTTGAATATACCAGTGGTCGAAGAGATGAACACCTAGCATGGTATATACTGAAACAACCAAACATCCATAAGAGATGGTTGCGTAACGACGTCCTAATGAACCCAGTAAAATCCAGCCAATACACGAAGCAATCAATCCCAAAGCAAAAGCCATTGGGTAGGGGAAAAGTAATTGTACGGAAGCGGCGGTAATGAAGAACCCAATATAAGTATAAATCAGGTTCATGATTCGTACTGAAAAGCGATCATCAATATCGCTTAAACCGGCTGCAACCACACCTAAAGTAAGCGGAATTGTTGCTAATTGATAGCCCAGGAAATAAGGCACGAAAGCAGTTCCTGAAAAGGCTATCAGCATTCGCACGTTATACATAAATGTTGTGTTATAAGTCGCTCTTTTTAGGCGTTTAAACCAAGATTTCAAAGGAAGTCCTTGCTGATCAACCTGAGGATAAAGGATTTGTGTATTTCTACACCAATGTTGCACAAATCATACGATAGACAGTGTAAGCTTGTCTGTATGCAAATGATTGAAAAATGAAATATCGTTATGTCTGAACAAACAGCCCAGCGTCAATACTCTATTGGCTGGATTATGTTGCTCGCTTTACTTACGGCTTTAGGGCCATTATCCATCGATATGTACTTACCTGCTTTGCCACAAATGGCGCATGATTTTGGGGTAAGTACACAAATGGTGGCCAATACACTACCAGCTTACTTTTTTGGTCTAGCTGTTGGGCAGTTGGTTTATGGTCCTCTAAGCGACCGGATTGGTAGAAAGAAGCCACTTTATTTTGGTCTCGCACTTTATGCAGTCGCAAGCTTATTTTGTGTATTGGCTACAAATGAATGGGGATTGATTGCTGCTCGTATTCTGCAAGCTTTAGGTGGCTGTGTTGGTGTGGTTATGGCCCGTGCAGCAATACGCGATAGATTAGATGTTCAAGGCTCGGCACAAGCTTTTTCAAGCATGATGATTGTCATGGGGTTAGCACCTATTTTGGCGCCGATGATTGGAGCATGGATTTTAATTTGGTTTCCGTGGCAAGCGATTTTTATTGCGCTTTCAATCGTGGGAGCAATATGCTGGCTATGCGTACATTTCTTTTTTAAAGAAACTTTGGCAATCGATAAAAGACTCAAGTTGTCACCATATCAAGTCGTTACTCTATATGGGGCTATTTTCAAAGATGCGAGTTTCCGCTTACCTATGTTTGCAGGCTGTTTAACAGGGGCGGCGCTATTTTGTTATATCAGCTCAGCACCAGCAGTTTTTATGGATCAATACGGACTGAATCAGCAAGAGTTTGCTTATGCCTTTGGACTAAATGCTTTTGGCATTATGTTGATGTCATCTTTAAATAAGCATTTAACATCACGTGTTGACATCACTAAACGGTTAAAGGCAGGTTCACTTGTGCAAGTGACTGGAGCCATTATCGTATTTATTGCGGGTTTAATTCCTGCTGCGCCTTTATGGCTTGTTATGGTAGGGCTATTTTTAGCTATTTCAGGCATTGGTTTAACAGGACCAAATGCAATGGCATTAGCAATGTCCAAACAAGGTGCCCGTGCCGGAACAGCCAGTGCAATTATGGGAAGTATGCAATTCGCTTGTGGCCTCTTGGGTGGCGTGCTGCTTAACTTCCTCATTTGGTCTGCATCGCTCAACATGGGCGTAATGATGGTGTTATTTACGCTGAGTGGGTTCGTTGTCGTTTTAAAAGCGGTGCAACAAGTAGAAACCAAGCCATTCTCATAGTTTTAAAAGAATGGCGACTTAGATCTTATTCGTCTAGAAAAACTGCGAAATTTTCGACAGGTTCTCTAGGTGTAATGAAGGTATTTACAATGTGATTAGGATCAGCATGACCTAACGCAATTGCACAAACTAGCTCTTCATCATCTGATGCACCCAAGATATCTAAAACAATAGGGTGAAAATGGTTCCAAGCTGCTTGTGGGCATGTATCTAAACCTCGTGCCTTGGCAGCAACCATCACGTTTTGGATCATCATTGCGATATCCATTTTAGATCCAATTCCCATGGTTTTATTTACTGTAAAGAAAAGGCCGGCTGGTGCATCAAACAGTTTAAAGTTACGTAACTGTTGTTCAGCCATTTTTTCTTTTTCGCCCTTTTTAATTTCGAGTAGACCATAGAGTCCCCAACCATTTTCGCGGCGGCGGTCAATAAAAGGGGATATCCATTTTTCAGGGTAATAGGCAAAAGTTTCTTTATATTGTTCTGCAAGTTCCGGGTTTTTTGAAACTTCGATTTGTGCTGCACAGACACGTTCAACCATTTCATTACGCTTGTTGCCTGTTACTACATACACTTTCCACGGTTGAGTATTTGTTCCAGAAGGTGCTCGACTTGCGACTTGTAATATATCTTTAATAACTCCTGACTCAATTGGAGTATTTAAAAAAGCGCGGACAGAATGTCGAGAAGTGATAGCTTCATCAACGAGACGAACTTGTTCCAGATTCATGAGATACTCCTATATCTTTGTCTTAAATATTTTCATACTTTTTGAAGCTTAATTCCATGTTTTGAAAGTACTTCATTTATAAGCAAAAAATATTAGAAAAGAGATATTCTTACAGGTATGATAATTTAATTAGTTTAGACATATTGTCTGATTAATCATAATTCGAATATGCCACTTTAGATTTAAATAGACAAAATAGTATGATTTTGTCGGTTATAAAAATAAAAGCATAACAGTGAGTGGGTGAAAAATATTCAATTGAAAAAAAGGTATAATATGTTTAAAAACAGTACAAAACGGATAGTTTTATATAAAATATGACCATTTTTTATATAAAATTTTAATGAAAAATATACACAAAACTTTAAATTTCTGCATAATACCGACTTTTTTACGTAGGTATGATTTCTCCATACTCACGTTAGGAAATAGTGGCTGCAAATAAACTCCCTTTACAAAAAGGATTTGGGTGCAGAAATGGAGAAATACACGAGGTATAGGAGCTTTACATGAGTCTACCACTCATCAACAAGCAGTTCATGAAACAAGGATTGGCGATTACCATTGCAACCATGAAAATGAACGTAACTCACGCAGCTACTGAGCCACAAAAAATACAACAGCTTAGTACAGGTCTCAACGCACTCTTCTTTGATTATGGAGAAAAGGGCGCAGATATTCGCGTTATGGCGATCGCTTGTTACAGTCTTTGAAATTTATATCCAGTTTAGACATTTGCTCAAAAGTATATGTAAATATGCTTATTGGCTTAAATCCAGATTTTGTATAACTCGCTTAATTGATGGGAATCATTAGACGAGTTTATTTAGCGGTGGTCATTTGTTAGTTTCCAAGTTTGTAGCTGAGTCGATGCATACTGTTTTTCCAAAAGCGGAAATTTTCAGTAGTGCAATGATATTATTTTGTCTGAAGGTCGCTTTCTCTCTTGCAACCTTCAAAGGCTTAGTGTTGGGCATGATGTTGCTTAAACTTGTGACGATAATTGCTATTCAATTGACATTAAAAGTTTTTTCTTGAATTTACTGAAAAGTCCCGGTTTCTAGGGGCTTTTTTGTTTATTGCAGTATTTTGGCATGTGCTTTTAGCACATTAGCAAGGAACGTAAGCGGACCGAGTATGAATGAACAACTCAATGCCACACTGATGTCGTGGGTAAAATTTTTTAATGATCCTTTATGGGACTTTTTGGTTATTTTCTTGCTGGCTGTAGGTGTTTTTTATACGGTCTTAACAGGAGCTGTGCAAATTCGCATGTTCTTGCAAAGTATCCGAGTTATGAAAAGCAGTCGTAAAGAAGGCGAAGATGAGCATGGTCTTACACCTTTTCAGGCATTTGTAACGGGGCTTGCGAGCCGTGTTGGTGTTGGTAATATTGCCGGTGTGGCAATTGCAATCGCGATCGGTGGCCCTGGTGCAGTGTTTTGGATGTGGGTGACTGCTCTTCTTGGTATGAGTTCAGCTTTTATTGAGTCTACACTTGCTCAGCTATTTAAAGTTAGAGATAGCAAGAGCAAACAGTTCCGCGGTGGACCAGCCTACTATATTACTCAAGGTTTACGTAGTAAAACCTTTGGTGTGATCTTCGCACTTGCATTGATCTTTACATATGGTTTTGTATTCAACTCGGTTCAAATCAATGCGATTGCTAATGCATCTTCACATGCTTGGGGTTGGGATAAAGCCAATCTTATTGCTCATTTAGGTGGTGTTGATCTAGAAATTTCATGGGTTGGCCTTGCTCTTGTAGTTTTAGTGGCATTGGCAATTTTTGGTGGTATTAAGCGTATCGCTAAATTTGCAGAGATGTTTGTACCTTTAAAAGCAGGTCTTTACCTAGCTGTGGCTCTATATATTGCAATCAGTAACTATGCAATTTTGCCTGATATCTTAAAGCTGATTGTGACTGAAGCTTTCAATTTTAATTCTGCAGCAGGTGGTTTCTTTGGTGCGGCAGTGTCAATGGCAATGATGCAAGGGATTAAGCGTGGTTTATTCTCTAACGAAGCGGGTATGGGTTCTGCACCAAACGCAGCGGCTGCATCTGATGTAAAACATCCTGTAAACCAAGGTTTAGTACAAATGCTCGGTGTATTTGTAGATACTTTCATTGTATGTACAAGTACTGCAATCATCATTTTGGTCTCTGGCGTTTACCAAGATGCAGGTTTTGTCGGTGTTGAATTAACACAACGTGCCTTAGAAACTCAAGTTGGGCATTGGGGCTCAGACTTCCTTGCAGTTCTATTATTCTTATTCTGTTATTCAGCTGTACTAGGTAACTATGCCTATGCAGAAGGTAATGTACAGTTTATTAATAACAATCCGAAAGTAATGTTCATCTTCCGTATTTTTGTATTGGTGATGGTGTACTTCGGTGCAATTGGTAGTGTTCCACTCGTTTGGTCTATGGCTGACTTGTTTATGGGTATCATGGCAACCATTAACTTGATTGCAATCGTACTGTTAACACCAATGGCACGCACATTGTTGAAAGACTACCGTGAACAATTGAAAAAAGGCATTAAAGAGCCTGAGTTTAAAATTGATAAGTATCCGGAATTGAAGAAAAAAGTTGATTCAGATATCTGGTAAGTTAAAAAAGGCCTCTTATAAATAAGGGGCCTTTTTCATAGGGGGATAGATAAAATACTTGAGTCTAAATTTTAAACATGACAAATTAAATAAATTCGATACAGCTTTTCACAAGACTAGCAACTAAAATTGCAATCCGAACTTAAACCTCATAGTGCGAAGATAGGCCATGAAACAGCTTAAATTGTGGGTTCTCGGACTCTCTATGGTGTTGGCAGGATGCCAGACCACTACACACCTGTCTGCTGCTCTAAAACCGCAAACAGCGGAGGCTTATGCTCGCTCTGTCGATCAGCCATTTGCACGAATTAAAAAACAGCAAAAACGTCCAGTTGTTGCGCTCGTACTGGGTAGCGGTGGAGCACGAGGTTATGCTCATATAGGCGTCATTGAGGTTTTGGAACAACATGGTATTCGACCAGATTTTATTGTAGGTACCAGTGCCGGTAGTATTGTTGGAGCACTTTATGCAAGTGGTAAAAGTCCTTCTGAATTACGTGATACTGCATTAAAAATGAAAGCTGGCGATGTGCGTGATATTAGTATCGGGCTAAAAGGTTTTTTTGATGGCAAAAAAGTAGAAAACTACGTTAACGAGCAAGTAAACAACATGCCACTCGAAAAAATGAAAATCCCAATGTATGTGGTTGCAACCGAATTAAAGCATGGCACTAAAACTGTGTTTAACTATGGCAATACTGGGCAAGCCGTAAGAGCCTCGGCTTCAATTCCAAGCATGTTTGTACCGACTAAAATTGGTAAATCTGAATATGTCGATGGAGGTTTAGTGAGCCCTGTACCTGTTGAAGTCGCACGCGATTTAGGTGCTGATGTCATTATTGCCGTTGATATTTTAGCTCAGCCTATTTACACAGAAACCTCGAATGTCTGGGGGCTGTTTAACCAGAATATTAATATTATGCAAGGTCGTCTAGCAGCAGAAGAATTACAATATGCGGATGTTGTTATTCAGCCAGATTTAAGAGAAAAAGCGCATATTTTTGATGTGAAAGGTCGTGAAGCTACTATGAAATCCGGCATAGATGCAGCTAATGCCAAACTTTCCGATATTCAATTTGCAATTGATGAAAAAATAGCTGAACAAAATCTATCTACGGATGGCTTGAGCGCACAAACCCAATAATTTAACGTTAATGTTTTGAAAATTAAATAAAAAGCCTGAGCAGGGCTTTTTTTTATGCGAGTTTAAATCCTTAATTTTTGGAATAAAATTTTTTGTATATTAGGTACATGTTGGATATGCTGAAAACTCTGATGACCAATATAAAATATTGATGTCATTTTTAAAAAATAATTGATTTGTAATGTATTGAGGCTGACTAGATAAATGATACAGCAACAGGTTAAAAATGGGTTTCCAACATTAGATGATGTTCATGCTGCCGCAGAGCGTTTGGAAGGTTTAGTCGTAAAAACTCCTTTTGTTTTCTCAGAAACCATTTCTAAAACCTTAGGGGCTGAAATGTGGCTGAAATTTGAAAACTTACAATTTACAGCTTCTTTTAAAGAGCGTGGGGCACTGAATAAACTGTTGTGTTTATCTGACCAAGAAAAACAACACGGTGTTATTGCAGCTTCGGCAGGCAATCATGCGCAAGGTGTAGCCTATCATGCTCAGCGCACAGGTGTAACAGCGACCATCGTGATGCCGAAATCTACACCTAATGTAAAAGTACAGCGAGTGCGTGAATATGGGGCACGAGTGATTTTACATGGACAAGACTTCTCAGAAGCAGCTGCTGAAATGCACCGCGTTGCACAAGAAGAATCTTTAACGATTATCCACCCATTCGATGATGCAGAAATTATTGCAGGTCAAGGAACCATTGCGCTTGAAATGCTTGCAGCTGTACCTGATCTAGACATTTTAGTTGTGCCAATTGGTGGTGGTGGCCTAATTTCAGGTATTGCGATTGCTGCTAAAGCTATAAATCCAAAAATTAAAATTATTGGGGTGCAGTCAGTCGTTTACCCAAGTATGGCAAAACTACTGTGTAATTATCAGCATGCAGTTTCAATGGGTTCTACAGTTGCTGAAGGTATTGCGGTAAAAACTCCGGGTGAGCTTACGACTCAAGTTGCTAAAGAATATGTCGACGATATTGTGGTTGTCACTGAAGACATGATTGAAGAGGCAATTGCGCTGTTACTCAATATTGAAAAAACAGTGTGTGAAGGGGCGGGTGCGACAGGTATTGCTGCGATTATGTCTCGTCCAGATCTATTTTTAGGCCATAAATTAGGTGTAGTGCTGTCTGGTGGCAATATTGATACACGCGTTATGGTTTCAGTATTGCAACGTCATTTAACGCGTACAGGGCGTATGGTTCGTATTCGTGTTGAATTGCCGGATAATCCAGGTGCTTTAGCTCGTTTAACCGCAATTATTGCTGAGCAAGGCGGTAATATTTATGAACTACGCCATGAACGCTTTGCGGCAACAAGCCGTGCAAAAGAAAGTGCTGTGAGTGTTGACGTTGAGCTTAAAAGCGCCTCAGACCTAGATTTGCTCATTCAGGCAATGCAGTTGGAAGGTTATATTGTTCGTAAAGAAGAGATTTAATCTCTGATATTGCTGTGTTATAAAAGCCGTATATGGCTCTATCGAGGGTCATATACAAGGCAATTTAAATGGATTAAATTGCCAAAAAGGGATGAGTTTACAAAAAAACGATCAAATCCTTCAATCAAACGAGAAAAACTGACAATTCTCTAAACTTTACCCTTCACAATTTTAAGGTTTAGGTTTTAGTATTCTTCTCATTGTAAATTTGAAGAAATATAAGGATATGCACGCTTAATGTTCAAATCATTTTTTCCATCACCACGATATTTTTTTATATCTGCGGTCATTTGGCTCGCGTTAAATATGGTGCTCTGGTACACAGGCGGAGATCACTGGGGTGAGTATCTAGGCTTTCCTCATGGTTATGCTGAAGCTGAATTGCCAGTTGGTGTAAACCGTTTTTGGTCACCTGCTTTTTTATGGTTTTATCTTTGGTTTTTAGTCTCTACCGCTCTCTTTGCTGGCTTTTGGAAAGTTATTTCCAATAATCCATGGCAGCGTTGGTCTATATGGGGCTCGGCATTTATTTTGTTTAATATCTGGTTTGCTGTTCAGGTCAGTGTTGCGATTAATGCATGGTATGTGCCATTTTGGGATTTAATTCAAAAAATGCTTTCGAATGGTGGGGGAAATCTTTCTGCACTTTATAGCGAGACCTTAGTGTTTCTTTATATTGCAATGGTGGCTGTAACTCTGGCCGTGATTAATGCTTTTTTTACCAGCCATTATGTATTTCGTTGGCGTACAGCAATGAATGAATATTACACTGAGCACTGGGAGCAACTGCGCCATGTTGAAGGTGCCTCACAGCGTGTACAAGAAGACACGATGCGCTTTGCAACTATTTTGGAAGATTTGGGTGTTGAGCTGGTAAAGGCAATTATTACACTTATTGCTTTTTTACCTATTTTATTCCAACTGTCTAAATACGTTCCTACATTACCCATTATTGGAGGGTTAGATCATTCTTTAGTATGGGCGGCAATAGTCTGGTCAATTTTCGGGACCGTCCTATTAATGGTAGTAGGTGTAAAGTTACCAGGGCTTCAATTTAATAATCAGAAAGTAGAGGCGGCATATCGTAAGGAATTGGTTTACGGTGAAGACCATGCAGATCGGGCAAAACCCGCTACCTTACGTGAGTTATTCAGTAACGTACGTAAAAACTATTTCCGACTTTATTTTCACTATGCATATTTTAATATGACGGCGATTTGGTATGGGCAACTTGATATTTTGTATAACTTGGTTGTCCTTTTCCCATCAATTGCTGCTGGTAAGCTCACATTAGGTTTAATTCAACAAATTGCAAATGTATTTGGACGTGTACGTGAATCTTTCCAATATTTAATTAGTTCATGGAAAACAATTATTGAACTACTTTCGATTTATAAGCGTTTAAAAGCCTTTGAATCGATACTACACAAATAAAAAAAAGCCCGCGAAAGCGGGTTTTTTTATGAGTTTTGGTTTAATGAGTTGCGTTATAAAAGTTGAGAATAGGGCCAACTAAAGACTGTTGCGATTTATCTAAGGTCACTTGAATCTCTTTATAGTTAAACGTGTCTTCGTCGTAATATTTAGCAATACCATGTGTTTTATTATTGATTTGGGGAATTTGATAACTAAAAAAAGCTATTTTCTTAGAGGGATGAACAATATTGATCAGTTTTTTAGGGTCTTTATATCCACCAAACTCATTTTCAATACTTTCTTTTAACAGTTCAGGAAAGTAGAGCGTTGCATTTGGCAATCCACATCCAACACAAAATGAAGAATCATAAAGCTCTATCGCTTGTTTTTGATCTGGACTCATTATTAGAGCAAAACCACTACCGTTGGCACCTGCATTTGCTTGCACATCTTGCCAATTTCTAGGCACAAGCACTAACCCTGTTTCCGGTAATGCAAGAAGCTTAAGCTGCTTGGCGTGTTGAGCATCGAGCTTAAAATTAAAGTGGCAATTTTTTAGTGTGCATTTTTCAAAATCTTTAAGCAAACCATCATCTGTTGGACTCAGCGCAGTAACACCATAAAATGGCACGGTAATACCGTTTAAAAATTTTGCTTCTCCTAGAGCGTAGAACTGGTTATCTGCTTTTCGGGTTGCAGCAGAGTTATAAAACTTTGGGAAATGAGGCGTAAAGCTTTTTACTTCAGCATGTGTAATTGAAGCTGCACTCACTAACGCGACACATAGTAAAAAATATAGTTTGTTCATTTTTAAAAAGTAATCATTTAAATTTTATATCAACCTAGCATATTCTTTTAAACTAGACGGTAACCCAAAATTTTATACTGTTTTTAACTTAATAATAAAAACAGATCTATAGAGACATGAAAAATGAAAAAAATGCTTTCAATTTGCTGTTTATCAGCCATGAGTTCTTATGGTTTTGCTCAAGACATAAAAGGCATTTCATTTTCACACCAAGAGTGGGAAGTCTCTTGTAGCAATACTGGAACTTGTAAGGCGGCAGGTTATCAAAATGAAGAAAATGGTGATAATCCAGCGTCGCTGCTATTAGTACGTAAAGCAGGCCCAAAGCAAGCTATACAAGCTGAATTTGCTTTATCAGACTATGAGCAAAGCTTGCCTGCAAGTCAGCTTAAAAATATCCACTTTTATGTGAATGGCAAAGATTTAGGCACTGTCACTGTGGATGGTGTCGAGCTGCCATTAATGGGGAAACTGAATAACTCACAGGTCAACGCTTTACTCCAGCAGTCAAAGCAGAAAACTGAAATTATATTTAAAAATGCGCAGCATGAATGGACGATTTCCGATGCAGGAATGACTGCTGTGTTGCTAAAAATGGATGATTTTCAGAAGCGTATCGGAACTGTTGGTGCTTTGGTCAAAAAAGGGCCAGCTAATGAATCAAAAGTGTTGGCAGCCCAACCCAAATTAATTGTAAAGCATGTCAAAACAGCGGCTAAGCCATATTTGACGTTGCAACCAAAAAGTAAGTCGTATCAATCTGTTTATCATAGTTTAATGTCAGCTCAAACGAACCCAAAAGAAGAAGGATTTTGTGAAGGAATCTATGGTGGTAGTGATGGAGCTGAACCACAAAAAATCGAGTTGTATAAACTGACCAATAAGAAAGTTCTGGCGACCACTCTATGTTGGAGAGGTGCCTATAACGAAGGGCATGGTGCTTGGGTACTTGATGAGTCTTTGACTGGTAAAGCAACATTTGTAACTGAGACAGCATCTGATTTTGATAGTGGCATTATTAGCAGTGCTCAAAAGGGAAGAGGTGTTGGAGATTGCTGGGCGAGTGAAGAATGGGTGTGGGATGGTCAAAAGTTTATACATACGAAAGATATGTGGACAGGCATGTGCAAAGGCTTGGCAGCAGGGGGTGTGTGGGAGCTTGATAAAATTGAGTCTATTGTCAAATAGCTTAGTGGTCGACTAAAAATATTTTTAGGAAAAGAATAAATGATTAAAAGGAAAATAGAGATAGCTTTCTTGGTTGTAGCTGGAATGTTTGCATGTTTTGCTAATCCTACTTTTGCTGCAACTTTAGATATTTTAGAGTTTAAAAAAACACAATTAAGCCAAAATGAGCAGGACCAAGTTTGTATACAAGTTAAAAATATTTGTGAGCATCCTGATCAATGGCGGGTTTTAAAAACAGCAGATCAGAAGTTATGGCTTTTGTCAGGTGGCGATATTATTCAATTTAATCACTCTGCGGCGGGGCTCAAAGTATTGAGACAGTGGCATGTAGATCTTTCTAATCAAAAGGAGGGTACATCTGATGGGCAATTTATTTTTCCCAAGCTTTTTCCTATGACGCAAAACCATTATGCCATTGCTGTAATCGACTCATTTTCTGAAATGTATTCAGGAGGCGGTGCAAATATTGAGCGTGCTACTTTTTATGAGTTAACTGATTCTGGAAAGACCCACCAGTTTATTGCGAACTATCCATTTAGTTTTAGTCGGATGATCAGAGCCTGTTTTTCTGAGCAAGACTATGAAAGTTCCAAAGGAAATTGTCATGATGAGGATTCTTTAAATCTGGATATTCGTCCAATCAAACCGTTATTGTGGCAATTTCGCTATCGTTATAGTTTAGGTGTATCACCAGCCTCAGATTCAGGTGAGAAATCATATAAGGGCAGTAGAAACTTAAATATTGACTTAAATAAAGCACCAGAACAGCCAAATATTCCAGAAGCATGGAATTATGCCGGAATGGGTTAAGGATTAAATCAGTTGATAAATTTGAAGAAGTAGACGATTTACAGAGTCATAACAGGTAACACTACTCGCTCTGTGATACAAAGAACAGATTGTTTATTGGAGCTAGACCTATGTCACGTCATGTTTATGCGATTGCCTGCCGTAAGTTTTCACATTTGAGCCGTTCAGTTTGTATGGCTGTTGCTGTACTGGGTACAACACAAATTGCGATGGCTGGCCCAACGGTCGATCAGTTGAGTGACTGTTTAGTTAAGGCCACAACCACTTCAGACAAGACCACTGTACTTCAATGGACATTTACGGCTTTAGCTGCCCATCCAGACTTAAAAGCATTTAGTAATGTAACACCCGAGCAAAAAGATCAGTTAGATCAAAAACTGGCACAGGTTTTACAGCGGGTGATTGTAGAGCAGTGTTCTGCCCAAACTAAAGCTGTGATTCAAGCGGAAGGTGTTAAGGCTGTTGGAGAGGCTTTTCAGCAGTTAGGTCAAAGTGCTGGCGAAGATATTGTTAAAGACCCAGCGGTTAAACAACAATTGCAGGGCACATTGCGTTATATCGACTTAAATAAATTGGTGACGACATTTTTAACACCAGAGATTTGGAATAAGTTGGGGATGTTAAGAGGGGAGTAATTTGAAATAGAGAAAATTAAAAAATAGCAGTGCGTATACCTTGTATAAGTAATGCTGTTTGTTAAAATTTGCATCAAATTTTAGTTCATTCTTATAAACCTATGAAAAAAATATTGATTATTCTTTTAGCTACCCTGCTTGCAGGGTGCACTGCTGGTGTTGTGAACCAATCAAAAAAACTAATAGGCCATAAATTATATCAAGATTCAACAGCGAATTTAGCAAGTAATATTCGTATACAACAAGGTCAAAATTTCAGTGTGAGATTATATCCAAATGGATGTATGACCTCGATGCAACCCAAGTTTTTGATGTCACCAGAAGTTGAAAGTATTGGTGCATTAGGTGGTGACATTCGCTACAAACCTAAAACGTTAAATATGCCTTATCCACCTAAAAACGAACAATTTGCTGAATTTAAAATACCAGCAGAACGTTTTATTGCTTTAAGTGCATATAAAAGTTATCACACAGGTGCAGAATTACGTGGTTGTAGTGTAGATGCCATTTATAAGTTTGCTTCAAACAAGAACTATGAACTGCTTGATCATAAAGGTGGTGCTCAATGTTCTTTGGAGGTTCAAGAAATTTTGTCTAATGGTGAAAGAATTGAGCTTAAACCATTAAAGTATTTACGTAATATAAATGAGTGGGCTGGGTGCGATGCGCAGCTTGAAGGGCTCAACTAGGAATATGTTCACTGAATATAGAATAAAATTTGTCTGTACAAGATCAAGCTATCTTGTACAGATTTCATTTGATGCTTTACTTCTCTAAATACTAATCGTCGCACCTAAAACTTTCACAAACTGAGCTAACCAAGCAGGATGTGCAGGCCAAGCTGGTGCAGTCACCAAATGTCCATCTGTAACAGCTTCGGTCACAGCAATATCTGCATATTGCCCACCTGCCAATTTTACTTCGGCAGCACATGCTGGATAAGCTGAGCAGAGGCGACCTTGTAATACATCTGCCGCAGCGAGTAACTGAGCGCCGTGACATACCGCTGCAATTGGTTTTTTCACTCGATCAAACTCACGCACAATTTCGATAACACGTTCATTCATGCGTAAATATTCTGGTGCACGACCACCCGGAATGACTAAGCCTACATAGTCTTCAGTATTAACTATCTCAAAATCATAGTTAATGGCAAAATTGTGACCGCGTTTTTCGCTATAGGTTTGGTCACCTTCAAAGTCATGAATAGCAGTAGCAATATGGTCGCCGTTTTTTTTATTTGGGCAAACAGCATGCACGGTATAACCTAAACCAGTTAAAAACTGAAAAGGAACCATAGTTTCATAGTCTTCAGCGTAGTCACCGACCAACATTAAAATCTTTTTAGACATGATTTATCTCTCTTTTTAAAATATAAGTTATCTAAATTCTTAATTTAAATTAGCACAGTCACTGTGTCATTTTTTAGAAAAAAGTGCATTCTTTAGTCGAAGGATATTTCATAAGTGATTTAAAAAAGCCCCGATAAATCGAGACTTTTTAATTTTATCAGGTCTGTTTTTTATAACTCGCAAGCTTTACCTTCATATTCATAACGGTTGACGATGTACTCTTTACCATTCCATCGATAAATAGCAAAACAGAAGCCTGGCCCCCCATTTTCAATATCAAGCCAACCATCTTTGCCTTTAGTTTTCAAAAAGGTGGGTATGCCAGAGTTACTAAATAGTTGTTTCCATTTACCATTTTTTTGTTGTGAAATAATATGGTAGCCAACGCCAGTATTCCCATAGCACATACTGCTACTATCTTGAATAACGGCATCTTTACGGCCATCACCATTTAAATCGTTATAAATGATAATTTCACCCTGATTGCAATTTCCTGCCCAGCCATTTTTTGTTTTTTTGAAATTTGCAGCTTTAAAAATAGATGCTACTTCATTCTTTGGAACTGGAACAGTTTGAGCAAAAAGTGTCGAGTTTATTAATAATAAAGAAGTCGTAATAAGTAATTTATTTATCATGGGGAACCTATCAGCATGGTTTTAGCTTAAAAATTATTTTGGATTGATTGCATTTTTAAATAGATAAAAACCCGCTCTAAAGCGGGTTTTTCTAAAAATTGAATTAGCTTAACCAATCAATTTCTTCATTAATTCATTCACTTGAGCAGGGTTGGCTTTACCCTTAGATGCTTTCATGACTTGACCTACAAGACCATTAAAGGCTTTTTCTTTACCAGACTTGTACTCTTCAACCATTTTTTCATTGGCTGCAAGTACTTCTTTAATGATTGCTTCAATCGCACCAGTGTCAGTTTCTTGCTTTAAGCCTTTTTCCGCAATAATGTCATCAGCAGATTTACCTTCCGATTCCCACATAAAGCCAAAGACTTGTTTTGCAATCTTACCGCTAATGGTGTTGTCAATAATACGTGCAATCATGCCACCAAGCTGTTCAGCAGAAACAGGAGAGTCTGCCAAATCTAGGTTTGCTTTGTTTAACGCGCCTGAGAATTCGCCCATTACCCAGTTTGCAGATACTTTACCTTGTGCAGCACCGCCCGCAGCAGCCACAACAGCCTCATAGAAGTCCGCCATTTCGCGTGAGAGCGTAAGTACATGTGCATCGTACTCAGTTACACCAAAGTCTGCGATAAAGCGTGCGCGGCGTGCAGCAGGTAGCTCTGGAAGCGCAGCACGAGCAGCTTCAATTTGCTCATCTGCAATAATCACTGGTAACAAGTCTGGATCTGGGAAGTAACGGTAGTCATTCGCTTCTTCTTTAGAACGCATTGAACGCGTTTCCATTTTGTTTGGATCGAACAAACGTGTTTCTTGGTCGATGCTTCCGCCGTATTCCAAAATTTCCATTTGGCGTTCAATTTCAACATTGATCGCTTGCTCGATGAAACGGAATGAGTTGAGGTTTTTCAACTCACAGCGTGTACCAAATGGCTGTCCCGGACGACGTAAAGACACGTTACAGTCTGCACGGAATGAACCTTCAGCCATGTTACCGTCGGAAATACCTAACCAACGCACAAGTGTGTGAATTGATTTGATATATGCCACAGCTTCTTCAACCGAGCGCATGTCAGGTTCAGACACGATTTCAAGTAATGGTGTACCGGCACGGTTTAAGTCAATGCCAGACATGCCTTCAAACTGGTCATGAATCGATTTACCCGCATCTTCTTCAAGGTGAGCACGAGTTACACCAATACGTTTAGTCGTGCCATCTTCAAGTTGAATGTCGATGTGGCCTAAGCCAACAATCGGATTGTCCATCTGGCTAATTTGGTAGCCTTTTGGCGAGTCTGGGTAGAAGTAGTTTTTACGTGCAAATACAGAAGCTTGGTCGATGTATGCATCGATACCTAAACCAAAGCGAATTGCAAGATCAACCACTTTTTCATTGAGAACAGGTAAAACACCCGGCATTGCCAAGTCTACAAGGCTTGCTTGTGTGTTTGGGTCTTGACCAAATTCAGTCGATGAACCAGAGAAAATTTTAGAATTGGTTGCAAGCTGAGTGTGGATTTCGATACCAATAACGACTTCCCAACCGTCAATCAATTTCAACTTTTGAGCTTCAGCCATTATGCATTCTCCTCAGCAATTGCCGCACGTTTGGTGTGCCAGTCAGTGTTTTGTTGATATTGATGAACAATTGACAACAATTGTGATTCTGACCAATAGTTACCAATTAACTGTAAGCCGACAGGCAAGCTGTCTTTGTCAAAACCAACAGGAGCATTAATCGCTGGTAAGCCCGCTAAGTTCACTGCAAGTGTATAGATATCGCCTAAATACATTTCAGTTGGACTTAAGTTTGCACCAATTTTATAAGCAGTTGTTGGTGCAGAAGGTGCAGCAATCACATCTACATTTTCAAATGCTTTTAAGAAGTCTTGTTGAATTAAACGACGTACTTTTTGTGCTTTCACATAGTAAGCATCGTAATAACCAGCAGAAAGCGCATAGGTACCAATTAAGATACGACGTTGTACTTCTGGACCAAAACCTTCTGAACGTGAACGCTTGTAAAGATCCATCAGGTCAGCTGGGTTTTCACAACGGTAGCCATAGCGAACACCATCGTAACGAGACAAGTTAGAAGACGCTTCTGCTGGTGCGATGAGGTAATACGTTGGTACATAAGCTTCAGTCATATTGAGATCAATCTCAACAAGAGTTGCGCCCATTTCTTCAAGCTTTTTCAAAGACTCTTCAACGCGTGCTTTTACGTCTGCGTCTAAACCTGCAACGTTAAAGTACTGTTTAGGAATACCAATACGTAAGCCTTTTACAGATGTGCCATTTAAATTTGCAACGTAGTCATCAACTTCTTTTTTAACCGAAGTCGAGTCTTTTGCATCATGGCCTGCAATTACATTCATCAGGTAAGCACAGTCTTCAGCAGAGCGTGCCATTGGACCTGCTTGGTCTAAAGATGATGCGTAAGCAATGATACCGAAGCGAGATACACGACCATAGGTTGGTTTTAAGCCTGTTAAGCCACAAAAAGAAGCAGGTTGGCGAATTGAACCACCTGTATCAGTACCTGTAGCGAAAGGCGCTAAATCAGCCGCTACAGCCGCAGCAGAACCACCTGATGAGCCACCAGGAACATGGTCAAGCGCCCATGGGTTGCTGGTTGCACCAACATACGAGCTTTCTGAAGTTGAACCCATCGCAAACTCGTCCATGTTCACTTTACCTAAAGTGACTAGACCAGCAGCTTTCGTTTTTTCAACAACCGTTGCATCGTAAGGAGAGATAAAGTTATCAAGAATTTTTGAACCAGCAGTCGTTTTAATGCCTTTGGTACAAAAGATATCTTTATGAGCAAGAGGAATACCCGTTAAAGCTGTTGCATTACCCGCTTTTAATGCAGCATCGGCAGCATCGGCTTCTGCAAGCGCTTGTTCAGGTGTAACCGTCACATAGCTTTTAACTTGTGAATCGAGTTTCGCAATACGTTGCAAATAATGTTCAGTCAGTTCGCGAGATGAAAACTTCGCTTGGCTTAAGCCCTCAGCAAGTTCACGAATTGATAAGCGATGTAAATCAGTCATGATTAAAATTTCTTTACATTCAAAATAGGGAAGATGGGTTAATTGAGTGAAAGTTATTCAATCACGCGAGGAACAAGATACAAACCATCTTGAGTTGCTGGTGCAACTGCTTGGTACTCATCTCGATGATTGCTTTCAGTTACCACATCAGCACGTAAAGGTTGAGGATTATCAAAAGGACTCTTTAAAGGTTCTACGCCTTCAGTATCAATGCCTTTTAAGGTTTCCATCATGCCTAAAATTTTATTTAGACTTTGAGCATATTCAGCAGATTGCGTATCATTGAGCGACAATCGAGCAAGATTGGCGATTGCTGAAACTGTTTGTGCATTTAAATCTGCTGAATGCTGTGCATCCGATGTAGACATAACATCACCTAATCAGTATTAAAAATTTTCAAAATATCGTGCGTTATAATAAGCGATTGACTTGTTCAAATCATCACATTTAGTTTAAAGTTGCCACCTTGCATCCACATGAAAGTTTAACTGAGAACGAACCGTGATTCTAAAACGACTAATTGGCTTGTTTTCGCCGGATCTAGCCATTGATTTAGGTACAGCAAATACACTTATTTATGCACCAGGCCGCGGCATTATATTAAATGAACCAACAGTTGTGGCAATTCGTCACAGTGGTTCACAAAAAATTGTTGCTGCAGTAGGGCTGGACGCGAAACAAATGTTAGGCCGTACACCTGCGAATATTTCTGCAATTCGTCCAATGAAAGACGGTGTAATTGCGGATTTTGAAGTGACTGAAACCATGTTAAATCAGTTTATTGGTAAAGTTCACGAAAAACGTTTGTTCCCACCTGCACCTCGTGTGGTTGTATGTGTACCATGTAAATCAACTTTGGTCGAGCGTCGTGCGATTCGTGAAGCAGTATTTAATGCTGGTGCACGTGATGTTCGTTTGATTGAAGAGCCTATGGCTGCTGCAATTGGCGCAGGTATGCCAGTTGAACAAGCGTGTGGTTCTATGGTTGTGGATGTTGGTGGTGGTACAACAGAAATTGCAATTATTTCATTGCAAGGTTGTGTCTATGCTGACTCTTTACGCATCGGTGGTGATGTTTTTGATGAGCAAATTATCAATTATGTTCGTAAAGCTCATGGTTGCGTGATTGGTGAAACCACAGCAGAAATTATTAAAAAAGAAGTAGGTATGGCTGTTTCTGATGGCACAACATTAGAAATCGAAGTACGTGGCCGTAACCTTGCAGAAGGTGTACCTCGTGCGATTACTGTAACTTCTGACGAAATTACTCAAGCAATCTCTGATCCGTTACAAAACATTGTAAGCGCAGTAAAATCAGCACTTGAGCAAACTCCTCCAGAGCTTTCTTCTGATATCGCCGAGCGTGGTATTGTATTGACAGGTGGTGGTGCGTTACTTCGTAACCTCGATAAATTGTTAGCTCAAGAAACTGGTTTACCAGTTGTGGTTGCTGAAGATCCTCTTACTTGTGTTACCCGTGGTGGTGGTAAAGTATTGGAGTTCTTTGACAATCCGAACCATGACATGCTTTTTGTTGGTTAAGTTTAAGGATTAGGCGGTGCAACCGAATATTTTTTCAAGACAGCCGCCATCTTTCCGCTCGTTTATTATTGCGGTCATTACATGCTTGGTTGTGCTATTTTTTGATTGGCGCATGCCGTATGTGATTCAGCCAGCAAGGGATGTCTTGTACGCTGCATATAACCCAATTTATGCATTGGCCAGTTATCCAGTACTGTCGAGAGAATGGCTGAATCAGCAAACAAAATCTGAAGCACAACTGCGTCGTGAAAATACTGCGATGCAGGCTGAGCTTTTACAAGCTCAAGTCCGCTTACAGAAGCTTTCTGAACTATCTGCTGAAAATACCCGTTTGCGAGGTCTCCTTGATACTCCATTAATTATTGATGGACGTATGGAAATTGCCGAAGTGATCGGGACAGATGCAGACCCATTACGTCATATCATCATTGTTAACCGTGGCTCTATGGACCATTTAAAGGTCGGTCAAACGGTTCTGGATGATAAGGGGATTATGGGGCAGATCATTAATGTATATCCTCATAGCTCACGTGTAATGTTGTTATCAGATAAAGAACACTCACTTTCGGTACGTCTTGAACGCACTGGAATGCGAGCGATTGTTTCTGGTACAGGTGATTTGGGTCGTTTGAAAATGGAATATGTGCCGACTAGTGCGAATATTCAAGTGGGCGATAAAGTGTTTAGCTCAGGTTTGGGTGAACATTTCCCAGCAGGGTATGCAGTAGGTACGGTTGCCAAAATCAAACGTCATAACTCAGGTGAGTTTGCGGAAATTGATGTAACACCAGCAGCGCAATTAGCAACAGGACACCATGTAGTTGTACTTTTTTCGGATTCATTAGCAAAGGAGCAGCCATATGCCAATCGCTAAACTGAAACGAGAAAAGCGCAAAGATCCATTATGGGGGATTATTATCTCCGTTATCGTGGGTTCTGTGCTCATGGTTTACCCGCTGTCCTACGATATTTCAGGTTGGCGTCCATTATTCATGTTGATGATTATGCTGTTTTGGGTGGTATGTCAGCCAACGTGGTGTGGGGTCTGGTTTGCATTTGGAATGGGGATTTTTACAGACTTATTGCTTGATGCACCTTTGGGCCTCAATGCCCTAAGTTTTGTAATTATGACTTTTCTTACCCGTTTTTTAATTCGTGAACGCCGTATCTTAACCTTTGGTAATTTATGGACGATTGCAACTCTGGTCATTATTGCTCATTTAGCGTTTATGTGGGTAACCCAGACTATGGGTGGAATTCATTTTTCGATTGCTAGACACTGGCAACCATTAATGACAAGTATCATCACTTGGCCAATCGTCTATTATTGTTTGGCAAAATGGCGAATATAGTTTTAGCATCTAGCTCTCCTCGTCGGAAGGAGTTGTTGCAACAACTGGGTTTGGATTTTGAAATCTATAGCCCTGATATTGACGAATCTGTTCATGAGAATGAACTCGTTCATCAGTATGTTGAACGTTTAGCTAGAGAAAAAGCGCAAGCTGTATTAAAACTTTTTCCAGAAGCAATTGTTATTGCTGCCGATACAAGTCTAGGGCTGGATGGCCAAATAATTGGTAAGCCTGAATCGAAAAGCCATGCTTTTGAAATATGGGAACAATTATCTGGGCGTTGGCATGACGTGTTTTCTGGAATATGTGTTGCTACTCAACAACAAATGTTGAGTCAGGTTGTACAGACACAAGTTGAGTTCCAACATCTGACTACGAAAGATATGGAAGATTATTGGACCACAGGAGAGCCTGTTGGGAAGGCCGGTGGATATGCAATTCAAGGGATTGCTTCTCAATATATTCCCCAAATTCAAGGAAGTTATAGTAATGTGGTAGGACTTCCTTTATACGAATTTGCACAGTTATTAAAAAGAGTAAAGACATAAGGGGTTGTTATCATTCTTAATTGAATAGCATTGTCGAAGAACATTAGACAAAGTTAAAGTTAACAGCTTCTCTGACTCTTTAATAAAAATTTTATAATGCTTTGAGTTTATGTATGTCAGAAGAATTACTTATTAATGTCACGCCTATGGAGTGTCGGGTGGCATTAATCGAAAATGGAACTGTTAATGAGCTGTATGTCGAGCGTACAGTCAAACGCGGTCTAGTCGGCAATATTTACAAGGGTAAAGTCGTGCGAGTGCTTCCGGGCATGCAAGCTGCTTTTGTTGATATCGGTTTATCCCGAACAGCCTTTTTACATATTAATGATATGGTTTGGCCTCGTTCACAGCCCACCCCAAACGTTTTTGAACTCTTACATCCCGGTCAAACCCTGACCGTTCAAGTCATGAAAGATATGTTAGGAACGAAAGGGGCGCGTCTGAGTACAGATCTTTCAATTCCTTCTCGTTATCTGGTTCTTATGCCATATGGTAACCATATTGGCGTATCGCAGCGTATTGAGTCTGAAGAAGAGCGAGAGCGACTACGTAATATTATCGAAAGTATTCAATCTGAACATAATCTGCCGGGTAGTGTGATTGTACGTACAGCAGCCGAAGGTGTGGATGAGGCAGAAATTGCACGGGATATGTGCTATCTGAGTAAATTATGGGAATACATCCAACGTAAGCAGATTGATGTTGCAGTTCCTTCCTTAATTTTTGAAGAGCTTCCATTACCTCAGCGTATTATTCGAGATTTAGCAAGCGAAGAAACTGCAAAGATTTATGTCGATTCGAGAGAAATTCATGCCAAGCTTCTTGAGTTTGTTGAAGAGTTTGTTCCGAATATGCAAAGTCGACTCATTCATTATCCTGGTGAGCGACCGTTATTTGATCTCTATAACGTCGAAGAAGACATCCAGAAAGCCCTTCAAACACGTGTTGCTTTGAAATCGGGTGGTTATCTAATGATCGACCAGACTGAAGCCATGACGACAATTGACGTTAATACTGGCTCATATGTTGGCGGTCGTAGTCTTGAAGACACCGTTTTTAAAACCAATATGGAAGCGACTCAAGTCATTGCACGTCAACTTAGACTGCGTAATTTGGGTGGTATTCTCATTATTGATTTTATTGACATGCAAGAGGCAACTCACCGTGAAGAGGTGATGCGTCAGTTTGAAAAAATGCTTGAGCGTGATCACGCCAAGACCAAAATCACTCAGGTATCAGAACTTGGTCTGGTCGAAATGACTCGTAAACGAACACGTGAATCGTTAGAACATTTGCTGTGTGAGTCGTGTCCAACGTGCCAAGGACGTGGTTTTGTCAAAACAGCAGAGACAGTGTGTTACGAAATATTTCGTGAGATATTACGATATACCCGCGCATTTGAGTCAACGAGTGGCTTTACTGTTGTTGCTCACCCTTCTGTGATTGACCGATTATTAACAGCAGAAGCACCCGCAGTGGCTGATTTAGAGCATTTTATTAACCGTGTCATTAAATTTCAGGTCGAAAATTTATATACGCAAGAGCAATACGATATCATTTTAAGTTAAAGTTGTAACAAGATATCGCTTAATCCTTGTTACAACTGAAATTTTACTTTCATTCATGAATTTTAAATACTACTTACATACAGTAGCCCTAGACGTTCTCCCTATTTAACGTCTTAGCAAACAATAAGAGGTATAACCCATGAATGTAAGTGAAAACTTAATTAGCAACGGTCTTAAACATGTTTTAGAAAGCACGCCAGTAAATAGCTGCTATATGTTGAATGACCAAGGTAAAGAAGTACCGATCACAACTGCAATGATTCGTTCAGTATGTCATCAGTTGCTTAACCAGTGCCGCACAATCAAAAAATAAGGGGCCAATTCAAAGCCCCTTAACTTTTCTAACTTGCTGAATGATGTTTCAGCTGCTTCTCTGCAATAATTTCTTCAAAACGTTGAATCTCATCTTCTAAATGAGTCAAAAGATTTTGCATTTTTGGTAAAGCATTTCGACAAGCCGTTAATCCCACTTCAAGCTTATCTAAATAACTGGTCATGGTAATATTTAAAGCTTGTCCATCCATGACAATCGAAGCAGGGTAGAGAGCATCTAATTTCGCGCCATTCCAATAAAGTGGTTCACGTGGCCCTGGTACATTGGAAATCACTAAATTGAACGCCTGACGCTTAGGAAGCATTCCTGACATGATGTTTAATCCTGCTGGACCATAAACAACCGCGCTATAGTTTAAAATTTCATTAGCAGTCATACGGCTAAAGCGTTGCTTTGAATTCTGCATGCTGCGACGAATAATTTCTAGACGTTCTAACGGTTGGTCTTTATGAGTCCCTAAATTTGCCAGAATCATAGTAATCCGGTTACTCATATCAGAATCATCTGTGCGTAATGAAGCTGGAACCATGGCAATAAGTGGCTTTTTAGGTAAGCTATTTTGACTAATCAAATATTCACGTAAAGCACCAGAACATACTGCTAGCACAACATCGTTAATCGTTACGCTTAATGCTTTTGAAATTTTTCTAAGGCGGCTCAATTCAAAGGATTGGGCAGCAAAACGACGTGAAGCACTTACTCTTTGGTTCAAAATTGAAATTGGCGCCTGAAAGGTAGAAACATAATCAGGATTTTTGCCCATTTCTTTAAATAGAGTCTGAGATAACTCTTGCATGACTTTAGGAGCTATATCCAGTTGAGACTTAATGCCTCCTAAAATACTCTTAATTTTACTTGTACTTGGAGTAGGCACTTTTAGGCGTTTAGTTCTTTTGCTCTCAACACACCATAAAGGAACCACGTGTTTCTCTTCAGGTGTCTTTGAAAGTGATTTCTCGATCAAACGCATACCGGCAACGCCATCAACCATTGCATGATGGATTTTAAAATACATGGCAAAACGGTTGCCTTCGATTCCTTCAATAATGTCACAGGTCCAAAGCGGCTTGGCACGGTCAATTAATGAGCTGTGTTGTTGCGAGATATAAACTAGAAGTTCACGAATGCGCCCAGGATGAGGCAAAGCAATGTGACGAAAGTGATGATCGATATCGAACTCTTCATCTTCATCCCAAAATAGACCATTTAAACGGTTATTGAAGGGAGGAATAGGAATGCTTTTTGAGCGTTTAATATCTTCTACTAAATTATGTACAAAGGTTTCAGGTGCATTTTCAGGAATTTCAAATAAAAATAATCCACCGACATGCATGGGTTGCTGTCTTTTTTCAAGTGACAGAAAAATGAAATCAATTGGGTGTAATGGACGCATAAATCATTGTGCCTCATGCATTTTTCTAAGAAGCCCTTATCTGAGCTCTTATTAGAATTATAGAACCGTAAAATTAAGTATATAGCGTTTAGAGTAGAGAAAATATGACTTTGTGTACGTAACATGACATAAAAAAAACCACTGATTTGCCAGTGGTTTTTTGATATCAAATTACTTTTTCATGTTGCCTGCATGTAATCCGCACTCTTTTTGAGTCGCTTCTTCCCACCACCAGCGTCCTTCACGTTCATGTTGGTTCGGTAATACAGCTCGTGTACATGGTTCACAACCAATAGAAACAAAACCACGTTCGTGTAGAGGGTTATATGGAATTTCCATCATACGGATGTAACTCCATACTTCGGCACTTGTCCAATTCGCTAGAGGATTATATTTAATAAGTTGCTTATCTGGACCAGAAAAACCCGCATCAGCTTGTACCACGGGAATTTCTGTGCGTGTACCAGGGCTTTGGTCTTTACGTTGGCCAGTAATCCAGCCATCTAACGTTGCAAGTTTTTTACGTAAAGGCTGAACTTTTCGGATACCACAACATTCCTGATGCCCATCTGTAAAAAAGCTGAATAAACCTTTTTCGTTTACCATGTTTTGAACAGCTTCAGATTCAGGAAAGCAGATTTCGATATTAATATTGTAGTGTTTACGGACAGTTTCAATAAATTGATACGTTTCAGCATGGAGGCGGCCAGTGTCGAGACTAAAGACACGGAAAGGCTTACCCAGACGTGAAGCAATATCAATTAAGACAACATCTTCTGCTCCCGAAAAAGAAATTGCAATTTCACCTTGTTGGCTTAAGGCAAGTTCTAAAATTTCCCGAGGGCTTTTGGTTGCATATTCAGCAGCAAGAGCATCTACGATATCAATAGTCGGAATAACGGTCATGTGTGTTCCTGGCAAAAGGCTTGGGCGCATTGAGTTATGAAAAATATTCTAAAGGATAGTTGATAAACTGCTTAGCACTTTAATTTCGATCCTTATGAATAAAATTGATTTGATCAATAACAACGCAAAACTGAAAATCTTAATGGTATGATACAGCAATTTTTAACCAACGTTGGAAGCATTCATGGAAATCGTATGCCTAGATCTTGAAGGGGTTTTAGTTCCTGAAATCTGGATCAATTTCGCTAAAAAAACAGGGATTAAAGAACTCGAGGCTACAACTCGTGATATTCCGGATTATGATGTTTTAATGACTCAGCGTCTTAATATTTTAAAACAACACGGTCTAGGCTTAAATGATATTCAAGAAGTCATTGCTGAGATGGGGCCTTTACCAGGTGCAAAAGAATTTGTTGAGTGGGTGAGTACTCATTTCCAACTCGTGATCTTGTCAGATACCTTCTATGAGTTTGCACATCCTTTAATGAAGCAATTGGGTTGGCCAACAATTTTCTGTCATAAATTAGAGACAGATGAAGAAGGAATGATTACAGCTTATAAGCTACGTCAACCAGATCAAAAACGTGAGTCTGTTAAGGCATTACATGGCTTAAATTTCCGTGTAATTGCTGCGGGTGATTCTTATAATGATACAACCATGCTGAGTGAAGCTGACCATGGTTTCTTGTTTGATGCACCTGCAAACGTAATTGCTGAGTTCCCGCAATTCCCTGCAATTCACGGCTATGACGCATTAAAAGAAGCAATCCGTTCAGTTTCAAAGCGTAGCATTCCAGCTTAAGTAGCAAGAATAAAAAAGGCGCTTTAAGCGCCTTTTTTATATGAATAGTTTTGAAACTTAGAATTTATAACCCAGTTTTAAACCATAAGCGATTGCATTGTTGTCAGAGAACTCTGCAAGATATTGGTCGCTACCAGCTTGTGCACCAGTTTGAGCCTTAGCATCGCCTAACCAGAAGTATTTTACGCCACCAGCAATAAAGGTTTGTGGAGTAGGGCTATATTGAAGGCCTAAACCTACGTTCCAGTAACCTTCAGTTGGGCCTAGAGTTGTGATTGGGTCACCAGCACCAGAGTCCCAACCTACAGAAACGTTACCAGCCCATTTGTCGTTAAGTTTGCGACCAACACCTGTAGTCACTGTCCATTGGTCATCTGCATAGCTAACTAAATCGAAACCATTTGGACGGTTGACAATAGGCCCTACAACTTTTGATAGTTGTCCAAATTTGTATGGTTGAACTGAGAAATCTTTCCAGTTCACCCAACGTACGTTGGCAAAGGCAACAGTGTCAGCCATGATTCCCGTTTGGAAATCAAAGTTAACTGATTGAGGTGTGGTAATTGTGGTATCTGCTGAGCTATTTTTAATTGCATCTTCAGCTGCACCTTGCCCTAATAATGAAAGAGCGGGAAGAGTAGGTAAGTTTTCACGGATATTGACATCATGGTCAACTTCAGAACGATACGTTAAAGAAGCTTTTAATGCAATTTCAGGAATTTGATAAGCAAAACCTGCTAACCAACCCACGCCACCAGTTTCTTTGATGTCTGCATCATAGCCGTTGTAGATACTATAAGCTTGTCCTCGGAGACTAATGTTTCCTTTAATTGTTTGATACACACCACCCGCATAGAGGTTCCAGTTTTTATTCGGTTGAAAACCAAAAACCATAGCAAGGTTTTGAGTATCAACTTCAACTTTGGTGCCACCCTTGCCAAGTAAACCATTAATTTCATTTATTCCAGCATCTACTCTTGCTGCGACGCCTTGTTTTACACCCGCATCGATAGCAGCTTTAGTAGTTGCATCATTATTATAAGCATTTAAAGTAGCAGCAAATTGTGCTTGTCCAGCAGGAGAGGATAAGTCAACTCCTTGGGCTTGCAGAGCGGCACCGACACGTTGATTGGCAGTTAAACCATTAAATGTTGTATCAATAGTACGGGTACGAATCGCATCTAATGCTGCTGGGGCTAGAATTGTGTTAGAAGAGTCTGACACAAATACATTTTTCCCAGAATATTCTGCATCTGCGCCAAATGGCTGATCGTATAGTAAACCAAATGAGAATTTATCGTTAATTTGTAGTTTTAATGCTGCATTAGGGAAATAATAATCCTCACCCATATCGGCAATATCACGGCGAGTTGCGCTTGATCCTGCTTCTTTACCCGCTACATCCGGGTCTAAAACAGAAATACCAGCTTCAAAGTAGTTACCAGGCTGCAAAAATGCAGACATTGATTGTCCAGAGCGATCCAATGCTGCTGCAAAAACCCCAGTTGCAGGCAGCGTTGCTAAAATCATTGCAGTGCTCAGATGTTTTAATTTCATTTTAATCTTTCCTTGAACTTCAAGACATTTTTTTAAAAGTAACAGAGTTAAACCGTTTAAACTGTGTTGCCTTCAAAGCTTTTAATTACAACTTATAAAAGCTTTGATAACTCCATGTAACAAAAATAGCATAATTACAATAAGAGTAAATCTGTTATATGAACTGAAGAGTACTCACTTTTTATACAAATAAGGTCAATAATGGATGAAATATGAAGGAATATTTTCATTGATAAATTATTTTAATTAATTGATATTTATATTTTTAATCTATTAGTAAAGTGGTTTGTTTTAGTGACATTTTTATCGTAAACCTAAGAAAAATGGTCAAAGATTTTTTTGTAAAAATATGATTTAAGTGATTATGGAATGAGTATTAGTTGTCATTTTTACTTGATAAGTCTAGTTTATCTACATCTGTATATTATTGATTCAGTTTTATATTCTAAATTTTTAGGAAAAAATACCCCTTTATTTTTTTACCATTTGATCTATTTTTTGGGCAATTTAATTTTACATTTGAGCGTCTGTAATTTAAAGAATAACCGAAAATAAAAACTAACTTTCGGTTGTCCTATTTTTTAGATTTAAAACATACCACTAGAGGGGATACAGTCTGTCATCAAACTCTTCAAGTTTTGGAAACTTTAATGGTTCGAGTTGGTCCAGGTGAGTGAGATAAGTCACATAGTCTTCGAGGAGAGTTTCTCTGGCTTCTTGGCTAATATAAGGTACATGGTAGGCAGTGAATGGAGGTAGAACTTCAAAACCAGCATATGCCAAAGTACCACGCTGAATCGGGGATAGATAATGTTCGATTGGACCGTGAATAGCGTTTTCCCCAAACATGTGTGTTCTACCACCGAGTGTTAAACACAACATAGCTTTTTTACCAGCCATTCCACCGTGGTTATAAAAGCGTTTACCACCGTAAAAGAGCCCTGAAACAAATACACGATCAATCCAGCCTTTTAAAATTGCTGGTACAGAGGTCCAGTAAAGGGGGAAATTTAAAATGACTAAATCAGCTTTTTTTACCTTTTCAATTTCTGCCTGAATATCAGGAGCTAGAAGTTGATTTTTACTGGCATTTCTTTGTTCTAGAGCATAGTTAAAATAGTCAGGCTGATTGAGCTCTAAAAAATCCTCTTTGGATGCAATAGGGTTAAATTGCATGGCATATAAATCTGAAACTTCTACGCGATGTCCCAATTTTTCTAAGGTTTGCTTTGCTGTACTTTTTAGAGCAGTGGTAAAAGATTGTGGTTCTGGGTGGGCATGGACAATCAGGATATTCATAGGGGCACCTGTATTTTTCAGAAATTGTGCTGTCTAGTGCAATTAAGCGGATTTTGTTTTGAATCACTATGCATCAATTTAAAAGCATGGCATAGTTCATGAACTGACAGTTTTTACCATTTCGCGCCATTTATTTTGCTCAATGGGTTACTCATGAATCCAGAATTACCCGGAACTTATATTAACCTAATCGTCGAGACTGTTAAGCAGTGGGGTGTCTCTTGTGAGCAGCTTTTAGATGGAAGCGGCATAACAGTAGATCAATTAAAAAAACCATATTGGTATGTAGAATTTAATCATCTAAATCAGCTCATTGAGCGGGCCATCGAGTTGTGCAAAGAGCCTGCATTAGCGGGGTATTTGGCTTTAGAAATGACTGCTTCATGTTATGGTTCAGTCGGAATGGCTGCCATGGTTTCTCCAAATTTAGGGGAAGCCTTGAAAATTCTTGAACAGTTCATTGGGTCACGTTGCGAGGTTTTTAAACCAGAAGTAAAACAAGAAAATAATTATGCATATTGGTTCATTCATCAGCCTGTAAAGGAATTTCAGTTGAGTCCAAATGCCAATATTTTTTTATTGGTAGGCTTTGTTCAAATTGCAAAAAATTTAACAGGCTTATCCAATTTAGGAAAAGTTGAATTACAAATGCCAGAACCGACAGGTTTTGCCAAAATAAGTAGTCAACTGGCAGTCACTTGTTTATTTAATCAAAAACGTAACAGTTGGATATTTCCAAAAGAGTATTTAGCACAGCCTGTATTAAGTGCAGACCCGATGTTGGCGCCTTTGGTAAACGCACAATGCAAGCGAGATATAGAAAAATTAAAGTTACACAGTGGCTGGAAATGGCAAGTTAAACAAGTTGCTGAAAAATTACTTGTAAATGGTGAGATTGAGACATTAAAGGTAGGGCAAGTGGCTCAAGTCATGAATATTTCAGAGCGAACTTTGCAACGATATTTAGCCATTGAAAATACAAGTTTTACCATCTTGGTTGACTCACTTAAAAAGCAACATGCCCAGAAACTTTTAGCTCAAAATAACATGTCGATTGAAAAAGTAGCTTTAACTTTAGGTTATGCCGAGACTTCTCATTTTACCCGTGCGTTTAAGCGTTGGATGGGAGTCACACCCAAGTATTTTCAGACCCACAGCAAAATGGATGAATTGAGTTCACATTTGGGTTAGAGAGGCCACTGATTTAATTGCATGACCTCTAAATCTGATTCGAGAGCTTTAAGCCGTTCGTTCTGACTTAGATGAAAGCAACTGAATCACTTCAAAATAGCTAGGTGGTGTCGGGACATGTCCTCGTTCCCTTAATAGACCATGCATGCGCGGCAGTTTGAAGTAGGGAACCGAAGCCATTAAATGGTGTTCCATGTGGTAATTGACGTGAATAGGGGCCACAAAGCTTCTAGCAATCCAACCTGCACGTGTTGTACGGGTATTTGTTAAGGCTGTAAGACTCGTTTGCATACCTGCATGCTCCGCCATTGAGCGAATTCTTAAAAATAATGGAAATGGGGTCAAATAAGCTAAAGGCCATAACCAATAAAAACGTTGCTGACCAAATGCTTTTAAAACACCATAAAGAGCTATGTTGGTTGCAATGGCTCCGCTACTGTTTTTTACAAGACTTTTGGCATAATCAACAAGATGTTTATTGCTGCGGTCTAACCAGATCTGATCATTTGCAACGGTCCATTTCATTAAATCGAGATCCATTAACACTCGACCAAAGCTAAACTTTAATCCCGTCATCCCCGTTAAGTCGCGTAAGAATTTACGGGTAAGAGATTTTTTGCTTACAGGAAAATCCGACACTAACGAAAGATCAGGGTCATCTGGAGTAGAGGTTTTTGCATGATGGCGAACGTGATGTTGACGGTACTTGTGTAGATCATTCCAGATTGGGCGGGCGCATAGCCATTCGCCTACAAAGTCATTTATTTTTTTATTTTTAAATAAGCTTTTATGCGATGCATCATGCATCAGAATTGCTAGGCATAACTGGCGACCTGCTAATATAGCTAAAGCTAGCATACAAGCAAGTAACTTGCCCCAGCTCGGTAAGTAATCCCACATCATGATTAAGCTAGTAAATGTTCCGCCAATAACGGCCCACGTACTTACAACAGCCCAAGCGCCGTAAGCATCTGAAGGCTCCGTGAGTTCTTGTATTTCTTCTCTGCTAAATAGATCGGTAACACTCACCTGTGTATTCATTTTTATTCTCCCAAATCCGATTTTGGTATTCATCTTTTATATTACCAATATAATCATAAAATTTTAAAAGTTGTAATATTTGTTTGTAAAAAAATAAATCGTTCTTTAATGTGTTAATTCATTTTCATAAAGTTTTTGCCACAGCTTTTGTCCAATCGAGTCTAGCTGTTGTACATTTTGAGCAAACTGATTGCGGGCATGTTCGTTAACAAATGGAGAGGGCAGTAGAGGATCATTCATGAGTAAGGTAATCGTTTCACGGCCTAATAACAAAGCTTGGGTAGCGGCCTCATTCAAGGATAATTTTTTATAATTCAAAAGCCATTCTTGGATATCTTGACTATACATTTCATAGTTTTTTTCAAGCTGTTGGGTATCCCATAAAGAAGGAATTAATGAAACTGTTTTTGAGTCAAATTTTTGAATAACACAAATTTTTGTTTCACTTTCAAGGCCTGCTAAAACAAGTTCTTCACATGTTTTTTCGAAACTATAGGCCAAATTGTCAGGTCGAATATAAATACCGGTTTCGAGTTCTTTAAAGCCAAATTGACGTAATGCTCGTTCTCTCTTTTTTAAAGCGGTGCGATCTATGCGACCTAACGTACCTGTAAATACTGCAAGATAATGCTGTTGCCATTCTTTGGTCTGTTTAATACCATTTTTACGATTCAAAATGACTTTTGCCCATTCTTTGGTTGATGGCGAAAGTTGATAAATACCGCGCTCGACACTTTCTATCATGCCTTCATTTAATAACCGAGTTGTAGCAACACGAATTCCATTTTCACTCACATTAAAGAGTTTGGCGGCAATTAATATCTGTTTGATGGTGAGTTGAGGATAGGCTGAGGAAAGAAACAAATCGATAATAAGATGGCGTGCATTAATTTTAGTATTTTTCATTCAGATAGAATTTTTGATAAGAGCTACATTTAATCACAATAATATCATGTTTTTTTAAGGACTTTTTAAGATCATTTTGTAGAGTAAGAGGCGGCAAAAAGCTTTATCTATAACAAGAGAAATTTTTGGCAGTTCTTTACCAAGTTTTATCTTTTTACGATAGTTAACCTAAGTTTGTCATCATGATGTGATACATTATCGCACTTTAAATAAACTGCCTTTAACTAGGGGCAATAACCACAAACGTTAGAAATGATCTGATATTGAACATGTGTTAAGTCAAATTTGAGGCTTACCAATTGCGATAAAACAAATTTTAGGTCGTTCTAGTGATTAACTTTCTTTGAGCAAGTTATGGAAAATTTTGAAGTTATAAAAGCACTGTTTCTAGGCTTTGTTGAAGGCTTAACTGAGTTTTTACCCATCTCGAGTACAGGCCATCTGATTTTATTTGGCCATATTATCGATTTCCATTCAGACGGTGGACGTGTATTTGAGGTGGTAATCCAGTTAGGTGCTATTTTGGCAGTGTGCTGGTTATACCGACAAAAAATTATTAATTTGATTAAAGGTTTTTTTAGCGGAGACGTCGAGTCTCGTCATTTCGCCATCAGTGTACTTATTGCATTTTTCCCTGCAGTCATTATTGGTGTTTTGGCCGTCGACTTTATTAAAAGTGTTTTGTTCAGCCCAATTGTCGTTGCTATTGCATTGATTGTTGGTGCTCTCATTATTTTCTGGGTTGAATCTAAGCAGTTTGAACATAAGACAGACGATGCGACCAAAATTACTTTTAAACAAGCACTTTTAGTCGGGCTTGCTCAATGTGTTGCCATGATTCCGGGGACTTCACGTTCAGGTGCAACGATTGTAGGCGGAATGTTTGCGGGCTTATCGCGTAAGGCTGCTACAGAATTTTCTTTCTTCCTAGCAATGCCAACCATGTTGGGCGCAGCAACTTTTGACTTGATCAAAAATGCAGACGTACTTACCGCTGATAATATGATTAATATTGGAGTGGGCTTCGTTGCAGCCTTTATTGCCGCTTTATTTGTTGTAAAAGCATTAGTGCTATTTGTAGAGCGCCATACGTTACGTGTATTTGCATGGTATCGAATCGTATTGGGTGTAATTATTCTGATTGCAGCAATGTTCTTTAATTTATCGGCTTAAAATCTGATGAAGTGAAAAAGCCTAGAATATTCTAGGCTTTTTTATGCCTAAAAATTGATTTGAATTGCCTATTTATACAAAGTAAACCGAAGACACATGTTTTCATTTGAGGTTCATTGTTATATTGATTATTAGATTACCTCTCGCAATAAAACTATGCCGCAAAATCATCTCTCGGAAAATTTGGTCGACGCATTTTTACATTTGGCTCCAACAGAAGGTCTTTATCCTACTTTTATCTCCAACATCACCTTGATGCGTGTTGATCACTCCACATCACCTGTTGCAGTGTTGCAAGAACCTTCAATTGTTTTAGTCATACAGGGAGTAAAGCGAGGGTATATCGGCAAAGATATTTTTCAATTTCGTCAGGGGCAGTGCTTATTCATTTCAATTGCCATTCCCTTTGATTGCGATACAGTAGTTGAAAATAATGAACCAATGTTGGCTATTGCAATAAAATTTGAATCGCAAATGATGGTTGATTTAGTAACTAAACTGGATAAAGAACAACAACTGGTTACCGAAGACTCTCAGTCAGGCGATTTAAAATTGAGCTGCGGGCTTAGAGTGATTGATATGAACGCGACTATTTCGGAAGTTGCTCTACGATTGCTTAATTTACTTCGTTCTAAACAAGATACTTTTATCTTGGGTGAACAAGTAAAAAGAGAATTGGTTTATCGTGTAGTGCAGGCTTGTGGGGGAGAGTTCATAAAAAATTTATCTGCCATGGCAAGTCGAAACGGCGTGATTTATACAATCTGTGAAATTATTCAGCGTGATTATTATCGTAATTTAACGGTTCAAGAGCTGGCGAAACAAGCGGGAATGAGCATATCGCTTTTTCACCAAACTTTTAAAAAAGTGACAAATTATTCTCCTTTACAGTACATCAAAATTACTCGACTGCATAAAGCACGTGAGTTGATCATGAACAACAAAATGGGGGTAGCAGAAGCAGCCTATGAAGTCGGTTATGTCAGTGCCTCACAATTTAGTCGAGAATTTAAACGACTGTTTGGAATTCCACCTAAGTCTTCGATTATTTAACTTAGATCAGTATTTTTAAAATATAAATCAAACATGGAGCATATAAATGACCCTTCCAACCACTATGAAAATTATTGAAATTACCGCTCCAGGTGGACCTGAGGTTCTAAAAGTTCAAGAGGCTAATATTCCGGTACCTCAAGCAGATGAAGTCTTAATTGAGGTAAAGGCTGCGGGAATTAACCGCCCTGACGTGTTACAGCGTATGGGGCTATATCCGATGCCTAAAGGTGTTACTCAAATACCTGGACTAGAAGTTGCTGGCGTGGTGGTTGCGGTAGGTGACCAAGTGCAACAGTTCAAAGTCGGAGATAAAGTTTGTGCTTTAACAAATGGTGGTGGCTATGCACAGTACTGTGCGGTAATTGCAACTCAAGTATTACCAATACCTGAGAATTTATCGTTTACTCAAGCCGCTGCTATTCCAGAAACGTTCTTCACAGTTTGGGCTAATCTTTTTGATATTGGTCGTTTAAAGGCAAATGAAACAGTATTGATTCACGGAGGAGCCAGTGGCATTGGCACCACTGCTTTAGCCATCTGTCATGCTTTAGGGATTAAAACTTTTGCTACGGTTGGAAGCGAAGATAAAGTTGAGGCACTCTCTGATTTGACCACAGCAATTAACTATAAAACCCAAGATTTTGAGCAAGAAATTTTGAAACACACCCAAGACCAAGGTGTTGATGTTATTTTGGATATTGTGGGTGGCTCTTATTTCCAGAAAAATTTAAATCTATTAAAACGTGATGGTCGACTGGTCATTATTGGTTTTATGGGTGGTCGAATCGCAAAAGAATTTGATTTACAAAAATTGATTTTAAAGCGTGCCACGATTACGGGTTCAACGATGCGAGCGCGTACTAGCGAAGAAAAAGCACAAATTGCCCAATCTTTGCATAAGCATGTGTGGCCATTACTGGCAGAAGGTAAGTGTTTACCTCAAATCTATAAAACATATGCTTTTTCAGATGTACAAAGTGCTCATGAATGTATGGAGCAGGGTGATCACATCGGAAAGATCGTTTTAGAAATGAATGCGTAAAGCTGTAGTCACTAAAGTTTAGGTGAACGACAGGTTCGCCTAAACTAAATTTTATAATTTAAAACTCTGCCTATTTCTCTATAAAAATTGCCAAATTCTATTGGCAGATTGCACCAGTTCTATGACTTCACCTATAAATTGAGTAAGAAATAAGAATTGGCTCTTAATTTATTATTTCTTTCCATACTGATGAAAAAGGATAGTAACAATGAATACCGCAAATATTGATGATAAAAATCCTACTCCAGATTTGGCTGAAGATAATGCCTTTTTCCCATCACCTTATTCACTGAGTCAATATACTGCTCCAAAAACAGATTACGATGGAACTACATACTCAACGCCGTATACGGGCAGTAAAAAAATCTTAGTGATTGCAACCGATGAACGTTATATTCAAATGCAAAACGGCAGGTTTTTTTCTACTGGGAATCATCCTGTTGAAATGCTTTTACCGATGTTTCATTTAGATAATGCTGGCTTTGAAATTGATGTTGCGACACTTTCAGGTAATCCAGCTAAGCTTGAAATGTGGGCGATGCCAAAGCAAGAACAGGTTGTATTAGACACTTTTCAAAAATATGCAGACAAGTTAAAAAATCCTCTGAAACTCTCAGATATTTTAGAAAATGTAGTAGGGGAAAATTCACCTTATGCGGCTGTCTTTATTCCGGGTGGGCATGGTGCATTAGCTAAGATTCCACATAGCCTTGAAGTAAAAAAAGTCCTTAAATGGGCAGTTGAACAAGATAAATTTATTATTACTTTATGTCATGGGCCTGCTGCATTATTGGCTGCGGCTGTAGACGAAGCGCCTGAAAACTATATTTTCAAAGGTTATCAAATTTGTGTATTCCCTGATGCTTTAGATGCAGGGGCGAATATCGATATTGGCTATATGCCGGGTGCGTTACCTTGGTTAGTTGGTGAAAACCTTGAAAAACTCGGTGTGGAAATTTTAAATAAGGGTATTACCGGACAATGTCATAGAGACCGTAAATTGTTAACAGGTGATAGTCCGCTTGCTTCTAATAATTTAGGCAAACTTGCAGCTGAAACGTTGTTGGTTGAAGTGAAGGATTGAGTATATTGTTCTATCGAAATAGGGCTTTTATTAAGTCCTATTTTTTTATAATAAATAGAGTGTTAGGTGGAAATTTGAAAATGGTAAATGATGTAAAATCAGTATAATAAGTAAGGGGTAGGAGAATATTAAAATGATAAAAATAGAAGATATAAATCTACTTGAGCAAGGATATAAGTTGGTTTTTGATTTAAGGTCATCTTCTTCAATATTGATGGATGAAAATTATATCAAAAATATACAACAAACTACGTTGGATAAGGGAACAACTATGGGGCTTAAGGGTGACAATGGTTTATATGCAACAGCTGAATGGTGGGGAAATATCGAAAATGGTAATATAGAAAATTACTATGTTAGAGGGTTAATAGTTGAAATAAATGAAGAAAATCCATTTATAGATGGAAGTACCATGATTACAATTAAAGTAAATGGAACTGATAAAGAAATATTTCAAGATATAGTTTTTACTAATGAAAAAGAAAAGGCTATAAGTAAAGAGCTCTATAAAGTTGGAAATGAAATAGTATCCATTTATATTTTGGATAAATTAAAAGAGGATGATGTTTGGAATTGGGTAGTAGAAGAAAAACTAGGTGTTTCTCCATTACTTAATAGGGTTTATATTAAGGGTGGGGATTAAAATTATTCTATATTGATGGGTTGTAGGTGTTTAATATGAATGAAGATGAAATTAATATTACAGCCTATAACTATGTGGGTTATATTAAATTAAATAAAGATATTGTTTTTCCTGCTGATGGTAATAAAAATGATGTTATTTATAACCAAAGTGGAGTTAATAGGAGAGTTTTTTCGGGATACGTTAGCTTTCCCGAAGTTGAAAATAACACTTTATTTTATATGAAAGCTTTTTTGCTTACTCTTACGGTAGATATACCTTGTAAGGAAGAAATTCATTCTTTAATTAAAATATTTTCATATTGTGACAACCACTCTTCATTAATTGAAAAATTATCATTAGGACTAAAATCTAATTCAAAAGGTCTTATTTTTAATGGGCTTAAAGAAATAATAGGTGATTTTTACTTGTTTGAAAAAATTGATGACTTGTTTTTCTATGATGGAAGAGAGGAGTTGTACAATAATTTTTTTAAAAATGATAAATAATTTAGATGATTGTAAAGTATAAAATGGATAAAGATTAAATAAAATGATAGAGAATTGTGCACTGATTGATCAAGGATATAAATTGATTTTTGATTTAAAAATATGGTTGGAAAAAAATGGGAAAGATGAGATTAGGTCTACACATGCTTTGACTCTGGATAGTACGACTAATAGTGGTTTAAGTGGGGTGTATGGTTTATATGGAACAAGTGAGTGGTGGGATAATATTGAAAAAGGTAATATTGAAACATATATTGTAAGTGGGGTAATAGCTGATCTTTGTAAGGGAAATATTTTTGTTGATGATAATACAATGATAACTATTGTTTCAGATAATAATGAAGAAAATATATATGAAGGAGTAGTATTTACAAATGAAATTTTGAAGAGAGAGTGCGGTAATCTTTATTCTAAAGGAAATAAAATAGTTGTTTTTTATATTTTAGATGAGTTGAAAGATAAAGATACTTGGAATTCTGTAATTCAGAGTAAATTGGGCGTTTTGCCTATAACAAATAAAATTTATATTAAAGATTGATGTATTTTAATTTAGCTACTTGAGAATTTTATTAATTTTATTTTTATGGGGTAATTTTTTATAGTTGATGTGAATATATAGTATTGAAGAATATAAGAAGTCCATTATTTTTTCTATAAACAGGAAGCAATAATATGAATGAACTAGGTTTAAGCATTAAAATCATTCAAGGAGAGGCATCGATAGAGCTAAGTCATATCTCCTTTGAAAATTCAGCCTTTATATGGCCTACGGATAAATCTGATTTAAATTTTTTCATTGAACAAGGTGCCTTGCTTGTACCATCTGAATTGGAAAAATCCATTTACTCTTCAGGGGATTATTTAATATTTACAGATGTCTCAGGAATAGCTGATGATGGAGGGTGGATTTATGCCAAGGTTGTTCATGTAAATAACGTGGTTCATTGGGGAATATTGTTTAATAATGATCTAGTTGAACTAGTTTTTGACTTAACTACATATCAAAAAGAGCTTACTGAGATTATGAATAAATTAAAGGGATTGCCATCAAATATTATATTACAGCCTAGTCAGATTATATTTCCAGAATAATATATAGCGGTCAATTTGAAAATTAGTATTAATTCTGGTGCTGTTATTCTATTCGATATTAATAGGAAAAGTTGATATGTGTAAAAGGCAGTACGGAAAAGGAAAAGCTAAAAATTTTTATATAGAGGGTAATATTCTATGAGTATTAATGATGTTGATAAAGCCATCGCTTTAATAAATTTACATCTTGATGAGTCTGATTTTGAAGGGACGAAAGAGGAACTTCTAGTAAAATTAGCTGAGAATTACTTGGAAATAACTTTTCCTGATAGTTACAGATATTTTCTAAAAAAATTAGGATGTGGAGATATTGCAGGGCAAGAATTTTACGGAGTAATTAATGAAGAAAAAATTAATTCAGGAATTCCTGATGCTACATGGATTACATTAAAGTATAGAAGGCAATTTGATTTACCTGCTAAATATATTGTTTTTTATCATTTTGGTGATGGTAATTATGCAGTTTTGGATTGTGAAAAAAACAATCAAGGTAATAATATAGTTGAAATTTGGTCTCCTGGTGAGAACACATTCCAATTTTTCTCAGCTGATTTTGGTAGCTTTTTTTATAACCAAATTAAAAAAATGTTTGATTAATTTAATTAATGGTATTTTTAGCACACTACACTAACTTATGAAAAAATATATCATAAAAATAGAGAAAGATTTTTCTGACTATGCTTGGGAAGTTGAATTAAAAGGATGTCTTGAGGTGGATATACAGATATTTGATAAACTATATACATTTAATTTTTATGATCCTATTAGATTGAAACAAAATATTGAAGATGATTTGAGATCAAATCAATATTTTTTTTATGAAAATCTGGTTGTATTGCCAAAAGTGAATTTAGATAATATTGAAAAATTTATAGAAAATATAATTAGCACACCTTATTTATTATCTTTTTCTACAAAAAGATAAATGTTTATTATGTTCTTCAACTGTAGACTATTTATATTATATGTACGCCCTGCGGGACTCGAACCCACGTCGGTCGCTTAGGAGGCAACTGCTCTATCCAGTTAAGCTAAGGGCGCATAATTTAATGATTATAAACGAAAAAGCTATTGCTAAGGCAATGGCTTTTTCATGTTTTAAGTATTAAAACTTTAGGCATAAGGGGGAATATAGATAAAGTTGAACCACTCAATGGTTTTATAACTACTTATGCTTTGTAGAAAAAACAGTTTATAACGCTAAAAAATCACAAAAAATTCATGCTTATCTTTCTATGATCTGAAGCAAAAGATGAAAAGATTCAAGCAAGCAATCGGGTAGATAGCGTTATTACCAGAGAGTTGTTTGTTAAAAATCAGATTTGGCTACCGTATAATTCAAAAGGGCAGAACATGAAAAAAATTGCTGAACAGGACTTATCTAGAATTATTGAAATGGCATGGGAAGATAGAACTCCATTTGAAGCAATTGAGCGAGAGTATGGCTTAAGTGAAAGCGAAGTTATTCGTTTAATGAGATACAACCTGAAAACCAATAGTTTTAAGCTCTGGCGCAAACGTATGGCAGGGCGTAAAACTAAGCATCAACAATTACGTTCGCCAGAAATTGAACGAGCTTACTGTTCGCGTCAGTATAAATATGCATAACTTCTAATTTTATTGTCGATGAAATTTTAATTTTTACAGCGCATAATTTTCTGATTATGAATAAAAAAGCCCCTGTCGAAACAGAGGCTTTTTGTATTTAAGTATGAAATATAGAATTATTGTTTTTTAGAATTCAATAATTTAAATAGTACAAACATGAGAACGATCCAGATTGGAATCATCATCACTGACTCTTTGAAACCTTGGCTCCACATAATGTAGAGAACAACTGCAATAAAGCCTAAAACCAAATAGTTACTAAATGGTGCCCAAAGTGCAGGGAAGTGAGTTTTTTCACCTTTTGCTTTCATTGCTGATCTAAATTTGAGGTGAGTCAAACTAATCATTGCCCAGTTCAATACTAATGCACCAACGACGATATACATTAAGTGACTTAATGCATTTTCGGGTACAAAGTAGTTCAACAGCACACAACCAAAAATTAACAATGCAGAAAGTAATACGGCTGGAACAGGTACGCCTTGTTTGTTTACTTTTTTGAAAACTTTTGGAGCGTTACCTTGTTGAGCTAGACCGTATAACATACGGCTGTTTGCGAACATACCACTGTTATAAACAGATAAAGCAGCAGTTAAAATAATAAAGTTAAGAAGATGTGCAGCCCAACCAATTCCCATTTGGCTAAAAATCATGACGAATGGGCTTTTGTCGAGGCCACCAAGATCTAATTGGTTCCATGGCACTAATGAAAGCAAAATTGTCAATGAACCGATATAGAAAATTAAGATACGGAAAACGACTTGGTTAATTGCTTTTGGAATGGTTTTTTTCGGATCTTTTGCTTCAGCCGCTGCCATACCAATTAGCTCAATACCGCCAAAGGCGAACATTAAGAAAGCTAACATATAGAACAGGCCACTAAAGCCATTTGGGAAAAAGCCACCATGTGTCCACAAGTTGCTAAATGAAATGCTTGAACCAACATCTGCTGTAAACAACAAATAAAGGCCAAATACAATCATAGAAATGACCGCAGTTACTTTAATAATGGCGAGCCAGAATTCAGATTCACCATAAAATTTAACGTTGGTTAAGTTAACTGCCGTGATTACGACAAAGAAAAATAAGACAGAAGTCCATGCTGGTATGTGGGGCCACCAATAATTAATATATTTGGCCACAGCGGTGAGTTCACTCATCGCAACCAGAACATAGAGTATCCAATAATTCCATCCAGCTAAAAATCCAGGAAATTTCCCCCAATATTTATAAGCAAAATGGCTGAACGATCCTGCAACAGGTTCTTCAACAATCATTTCTCCCAAGTGACGCATAATCAAAAACGCGATTAAGCCGCCAATGGCATATCCTAAAATAATGGATGGTCCCGCAGATTGAATCACTTGCGCCGAGCCTAAAAATAATCCGGTACCAATTGCTCCACCCATAGCAATTAATTGGATATGTCGATTTTTTAGTCCTCGTTGCAGTGTAGAAGATTCGTTGGTCAAAGGTCTTCACTCACAATGAATAAGTAAATTATTCTAATAGATGGAGTTATTTTAGCCTAGCCTACAAATTAATAACGAGTGACTGAAAAGTACTCTTAAAAAATATTTAAAATCAATCATTTGTATTTAATATTCTGATGTCGAGTGAAAAGTGCTCTAAAAAATATAATTTCATATAGACTTTTTTTCTTAGATTTTGCTTAGATTAAGTCATTGCAAGCATATTGCTAAATTCCCAAAATATGCTCGCGTCAATACGATTGATGTATAAAGCAGAGTGCTATCTCTTGACCTTAAAACAATTTAAGATGAAGAGAAGGGTAAACAAGAATGCTTGTTTTGATATAGAAGAACATAATAGTAAGGATAACAGTTGATATGAGCTCAGTACCGCAAATTAAAATTCCAGCAACTTATATGCGTGGTGGAACCAGTAAAGGTGTCTTTTTTAAGCTTGATGATTTGCCTGAAAAAGCCCAAGTTGCAGGACAAGCACGAGATCAACTCTTACTCCGTGTCATTGGTAGCCCAGACCCATATGGAAAACAAATTGATGGAATGGGCGGAGCCACTTCGAGTACCAGCAAAACAGTTATTCTCGCGAAAAGTTCTCAGCCAGATCATGATGTTGATTATTTGTTTGGTCAGGTTTCAATAGATCAGCCTTTTGTAGACTGGAGTGGTAACTGCGGAAACTTAACTGCTGCGGTTGGCTCTTTTGCGATTTCAAATGGTTTGGTTGATGCAAACCGTATTCCTGAAAATGGTCTATGCACGGTTCGAATTTGGCAAAAAAATATTCAAAAAACCATTATTGCCCATGTGCCTATCACCAATGGTCAAGTTCAAGAAACTGGTGATTTTGAACTTGATGGTGTGACCTTTCCTGCCGCTGAAGTTCAAATTGAGTTTTTAGATCCAGCCGATGATGGTGAAGAAGGCGGCGATATGTTCCCGACAGGAAACGTGGTTGACGAATTAGACGTTCCTGATATTGGTCGTTTCCAAGCGACATTTATTAACGCTGGTATTCCAACCATTTTCTTAAATGCAGAAGATTTGGGTTACCAAGGCACTGAATTACAAGATCATATTAATAGCGATGCGGCAGCACTGGCACGTTTTGAAAAAATTCGTGCCTATGGTGCAGTTCAGATGGGCTTAATTAAAGATATTTCAGAAGCAGCTGCACGTCAGCACACACCAAAAATTGCTTTTGTTTCTAAACCGAAAAACTATACGGCATCGAGTGGTAAGTCGGTTTCAGAGAGTGATGTTGATTTACTGGTCCGTGCTTTGTCGATGGGTAAATTACACCATGCCATGATGGGAACAGCCGCAGTTGCAATTGGTACGGCAGCTGCCATTCCGGGTACATTGGTGAATTTAGCGGCTGGTGGTGGCGAACGTGAAGCGGTACGTTTTGGGCATCCATCTGGAACATTACGTGTTGGCGCTCAAGCTGAACTTGTTAATGACCAATGGGCGGTTAAAAAAGCCATTATGAGTCGTAGTGCACGTGTGTTAATGGAAGGTTGGGTGCGTGTTCCGGGTGACAGTTTCTAAACTTTATCTAAATAAAAAGCCTCTCAATATGTAGAGGCTTTTTTACGCCTACCTTTAAAAACTCAGCAACCACTTTTTACAGTGAATCGTGTATGATGTAGCGCATGAATGCTTCATTACATTCAATAAAATTTCTCTACTGATTTTATCGAGGCGACTGTGTCATCACTCTCTCAAGTTAATGCGGATGTTTTAAAACAAGCTCAACAACGTATTCAACAAGATTTATTGACGACATTGGCCGCGTTCTCAATTCCAGAGCCTTTAAAAAGTGCAGTACACCATGCAGTTATGCTTGGTGGAAAACGTGTGCGTCCAGCTTTATGTTATGCCACTGCCTCTTTACAGCCAAATCCAAATTTTGCGGCCGCTCGTCGTGCTGCAGTTGCAGTCGAACTCATTCATTGTTACTCACTAGCGCACGATGATTTGCCGTGTATGGACAATGATTTACTGCGTCGTGGTCAGCCGACTTGTCATGTTGCGTTTGGTGAAGATACTGCTTTGCTTGCAGGCGATATTTTACAATCGATGGCTTTTGAGGTTTTAGGTAGTCGTTTGTTTGATGAACAAGGGCAGGGTACTGATGCCGCGATTGTATTAAAACAAATGCAGATTTTAGCAACTGCCAGCTCTAAAATGGTCTCTGGACAAGTTTTAGATTTACAAGCTGAAGGCAAGCAAATTGCTCAAGACGAACTAGAAAATATCCATCGTAATAAAACTGGTGCGCTCATTCAGGCCGCAATTATGATGGGTGCGGTCACCATCTTTTCTGGAACAGATCAGGCAATTCCAAAATTGCGCCAATATGGGCAGACGATTGGATTAGCTTTTCAAGTGTTAGACGATATTCTCGATATTACGTCGAGTACTGAAGCTTTGGGTAAAACTGCTGGTAAGGATGAGCAAGTGCAAAAATCGACATACCCAGCGTTAATGGGTCTTGAACAAGCACAGATCTATGCAAAAGAATTGCACGATCAAGCTTTTGAAGCCTTAGCTCATTTTGGTGATAATGCAAAAGAATTAGTTGATATCTCACAATTTCTTTTAGCGCGTACGAACTAATAATATTAAATCAATATTCATAACTTCTATTCATGCGAAATGAATAAAGGAGAAAAAAAATGAATGGTGAACAACTCCATCAAAAAGCAATTGAAATTGCGCGTAATCTTCCCTTTAGTCAACAGACTCATCCGTTTGGGCCCGACTATGAAGTTTTTAAAATTTTAGAGAAAATGTTCATGCTGACGACAGAAGTTGCAGGCGTCAAAATGATTAATGTGAAGTGTGATCCGTATAAGAGTCAGGAATATCAGGAGCTTTATTCATTTATTATTCCGGGTTATCACATGAATAAAAAACACTGGATTTCGATTACACCGCATAAGAACTTAACAAGCGATTTACTGCAAGATTTAATTCATGATTCTTATGATTTAGTCGTAAAGAAATTACCTTTGAAAGATCAGAAAAGATTAAAAAACCAATAACATAAAAAAACGGCGACATGATAGTCACCGCCTTGATTTTAATTACTTATTTGAAGTAATTGAATTAATTATGCTTTCCCATAATACCGCGAATTGTATTTAAAACATCGGCAGGTAAAACCACAGTTTTAGCATTATTAGATTTCGCCATATCCTGCATTGCTTTTACATATTGTTCACCCAAAAGGTAAGCAACCGGAATCTCTTTATCGCCAACTGCACTGGTCACCATTTCAATTGCACGTTGAGAAGCTTCAGCTAACACGACTTGTGCTTCTGCATCACGGCGAGAAGCTTCTAAACGACCTTCTGCACTTAAAATAGCAGCCTGTTTTTCACCATCGGCTTTGGTAACAGCAGCACGACGTTGACGTTCTGCGGCAGCTTGCTCTTCCATGGCAGCTTGCATGGTATGAGACGGTTGAATGTCCTGAATTTCGACTGTTTTTAAGGTAATGCCCCAATCTGAAATATCGTCAGAAATAGCAGCTTTTAACTTAGCCTTAATATGATCTCGTGAAGACAATGCATCATCTAGATCCATTTCACCGACAATAGAACGTAATGAGGTTTGTACAAGGTTCTGAATCGCCCATGTATAGTTTTCAATACCGTAAACTGCTTTTTCTGGTGTGGTTAAATTAATATAGGCAACAGCATTCATGAGCAATACGGCATTGTCACGTGTAATCACTTCTTGCGACGGGATATCTAGCACAATATCTTTCGTGGTAATTTTATAAGCCACTTCATCGATATAGGGAATCACAAAATTAAGTCCCGGATTAAGGGTCGTGTGATATTTACCTAAACGTTGCACAATCCATTTGTAGCCCTGAGGAACAATACGAACCCCTTTAAAAATGGTAACACCTACAAAAGCCAAAAAGGCTAAAACAATAATAGTACCGACTGGCATGAAAATACCCTCTCTTTATCTTTAATGTTTATGAAGTACCATGGGTTTGAACAATTAAGTCATTACCCGAAATGTCAATAACTCTGACACGATCGCCCACTTTAACAGGAGTGGTGCTCCGACAATTCCACTCATCGGCCCCTAAAATAGGCATTGGAAAGCGAACAATAATTTGATCATGGTCTAGACCAGTTTGAATAACCATTCCAACTTGACCAATTGTTGCTTCACGGGGGAGGCCCGCTTTCGTTTTATCAATTGATAAGGGTTTAATAAACTTGAACCAAAGAATGGTGCATAGCACTGATAATACAATCCACAACACAATTTGCGTTGTGAGGCTAATATCTGGAAATAACCAATAGAGAATGCACACCATAATGGCGGCAATACCAAACCAGAGTGCGGCAAAGGCAGGTAGAATCAGTTCAGAAAGAATAAGTAAGATACCCAATACAAACCAGTGCCAAGGTTGTACAACAAACTCCATAGATCTGCTCTTTTATATATCTTTATGATGGGTAAAAGTGACTAATATCACTTTTACCACTGTAGCAGATGATAGGAAATGTGGATAGAAAAAATCACTTCAATTAGAATTTAGAGCGTGGCGCGGGCTTAAATGCTGCTGGAGATTTTTTGAAGTTTGCAATTGCACCTTCAATTTGACGCATTTGAGCTTGAGCAGCTTTTTCACCTTCCAAAATTGCTTCATTACTGGATTTCAAGTCTAGTGTACCTAAATGACCAACTTTAGGTTTAATTACCACATTTGCTTGCTTGAGTTCTTCATTAATACTTTGTTGGCCCATGATATTAATCGTCTGATCAAGTAATCCCCACATATTGGCTGGGCGGTTACCTGCCGGACGCGCGGAGATATCAACTGCAATCACAATATCTGCACCCATATCACGAGCTGTTTTTACAGGAATTGGGCTGACTAGGCCGCCATCTACGTATTTTTGATTGCCGATTGTGGCTGGCACGAACACATTTGGAATGCTGCAAGAGGCACGTACTGCTTGGCCTGCATTACCTTTAATAAAGTCTGCTTTTTGACCATTATCAAGACGCGTTGCCACAGCCGCAAAGCGGATTGGGAACTTCTCAATCGGTTTATTGCCAACATTACGGTTCACGTAGTCTTGTAACTTTTGTCCGAGAATAATGCCCTGACGATTAAGGGTTAAATCACGGATATCAGATTCTTGTAATTTCAGGGCCAGACTTTGTAATTGATAAGGTGTTTGCCCACTCGCGTAGATACTTCCAACAAAGCTACCAGCGCTGGTACCCGTTACAATTTTAGGTTTAATTCCATGAGACTCTAAAACCTTGATCACACCAATATGTGAAAATCCTTTTGCTCCACCGCCACCTAAAGCAAGTGCAATGACAGGTTCACGGGCTTTAATTGAGGTAGTCGGCGTTGGTGTTTTGCTAAATTTATCACAGCCAAAGAGTGCTAGAGAGATAAATCCAATACTGGCAAATTGAGCAATTTTCATCTTTAAAAATAATCTATGTCGAGATAAATTAAGAAGGGCCATAAGACCAGATTCGCTCAATTTTTGCTAGGTTTTTTTCACTAGATTTTGTAAAGGTTCGGCAAGCCAATTACGATTTTTGGGTGAAATTTTTCCTTCATAGCGGTCAAAAATCTTTTGTAGATCTTCATCATAGTTGCCACTTGGGTCTAAGTGACCTAAGCAGTGAATCGTTTTATGGTCATAATCAAAAGAAAACATCACAATTGGAATATTGGCTTTTGCGGCAATATGGTAAAAACCACTTTTCATTTTTTTTGCTTTTTTACGTGTGCCTTCAGGTGCCATCCCAATCCAGATCTTGTCATATTTTTGAATCGTGGCGACGACTTGTTCAGTTAGTCCATTTGCTGTGTCACGTTTAACTGGAATAACACCAGCCCAATCTAACGCCCGTTTAAAAGGTGGTTTAAAAAGAGCATCTTTACCCAAAACAGTAATCTGGATACCTAATCCAAAAATAGCAAGAAAACCATACCACCCATCAATGTTAGACGTATGTGGTGAAATAATCGCAACTGCTTTTGGAAAATTAGGAACTTCGCCTTTAATTGTCCAACCTTGCGCTAAAAAAAGTTTTTTAAATAGTGTTCGGCTTAAAGCAGTGCCACGTTGGGGTACCAAATCAGGTAAATTAGGGAAATGTTGATCCATATTTTTTTAAATTTTAACTTGTCCTAGTTTTATCTTAATCTTTTGAAATATATGCTTCATTGGCAAAATGTAAGAACAACATAACATTTGATGTTATTCCTCATTAAAGAAATAAAAAGTAGGTATCTATGTTTCGGCAGCAAAATCTGTATCTTCTGCTATTTTCTTTATATTGGGCACAAGGGTTGCCTGTCGGGTTTATGACCCATGCCTTACCCGTTATTTTAAGGGCGCAAGGTGTGTCACTCGCTCATATTGGTGGGTTTGGTCTATTAATGTTGCCTTGGTCAATTAAGATCTTTTGGGCGCCGTGGGTTGATCGACATGCACTTTCTCGTTTAGGACATTACCGTAGCTGGATTTTACCTACCCAACTTTTGAGTGTGTGTGTGCTTTGCATTTTGTCTTTTTTCCCCATTCAAGCTTTAGACCAGCCTATTTATTTATTTGCCTTTTTTATTTCGCTTCTGTTAATGAACTTAACAGGAGCAACACAAGATATTGCTACTGATGCTTTGGCGGTCAATTTGTTGAAACATGACCAGCAGCATTGGGGCAATACATTTCAGGTGATTGGTTCCCGACTCGGTTTTATTATCGGGGGAGGCGCCGTACTCTGGTGTTTAGACTGGTTGACATGGCAACCCACTTTTCTGTTATTAGCGGCTTTGGTGTTTTTAAATACTTTACCCGTTTTATTATTTAAAGAACCTAAACACAATTCTCATTCAAATAATGAACCTCAACTTAACCAACAAAACTTAGTCATAAAGATTAAGGCCTACTTGAATTATTTCTCTCAAAATAAAGAGCTCCGTTCTTGGTTGGTTGTACTCATTACTTTTAAAGTAGCAGATGGTTTAGCTGGACCATTACTTAAACCTTTAATGGTTGATATGGGCTTAAGTTTTACTCAAATTGGCGTTTATATCACGATGCTTGGTGCGGTAGCGGCACTGGCAGGGGCGGCAATTGCAGGTTGGCTGCTTAAATATTTTTCTAGACCTACGGCCTTAATTGTTTTTTCAGTATTTAAAATTATGAGCTTAGCGGCTTATACCTATTTAGCCTATGTGTATGAGCAGAAAATTCAACTCAATGTCTGGGCTATCTATACAGTCAATGCTTTAGAGGATGCATTCTCTGCAATGTTGTTGGTTGTTATGTTGACCTTAGTCATGCACTACAGTCGAAAAGAATATGCAGGTACAGATTTTACCTTTCAGGTTTCAGTCATGGCGACTGTGAGTGGGGGGCTTTATAGTTTGAGCGGTGTGTTTGGAGATGCTTTCGGTTATTTCCATTATTTGATAGCTATTGTCATTATTAGCACTGTTACTTTGCTCCCTATTTCCCTCTGGAAACATGCAAAACTACAAGAAAAATAATGTTAACTAAATGAAATAAAGAAATTTAATATCGATTAAGGAATGATCTAGTCATTATGTACTACCTTTGTCTATGTTTTTAAAAATGTATGTTTTTAGCTATTTAAATGCTCTATTAATTGTGCCATCTTGTTTGGGTAGCAAATGGAAGCTAACTGGAGTAAAAATGGATTTCGTTAACAAGAAAAATCATGTGAATCAATTAAAATGGGTAGAAAAATGTTCAAGTAGATTGGATATTAGCCTAAAGTCTAAAAAAGAATAATGAAATAACGATTTAATCATTCTATAAGATAAGAGAGTTGTGTAGGATTCGTTACAACATGAAGTTAAGGTAAAAATCTGTAAGTCAAAGTATATTTTTTATGTCTTTGGTTATTGGTTTTGGTCTTGCATAACGTTGAAATTGGTTTTGGTTGCGGTAATAAAATTAATGTAACCAAAGTGGAGGAGAGTTGATTTTTTAGCCCCTTAATTTAATGGCGTAAATCAACTTGGCATGGATAGGCAACATAAAATATATTTTTTGGAGTTTTTGATGGATCTATTCCTTAATCGTAAATCTTTCGTTGTTAAAAGTTTAGCTCTTACAGTTACAGCTTTAATGATGAGTGGGGCACATGCTGCGACTTCCGACAAAGCGGAAATTCAACAGCTTCGTAAAGAAGTTGAAGCTTTAAAAGCTTTAATTCAACAACAAAGCCAAGTGCAACAACAACAGCAGCAAGTACAGCAACAACAGCAAGTACAGTTAGCTGAAGTTAAGGCACAACCAGTTGCTGCACCAGTTTCGCCGTTAGCAGGATTTAAATCTAAAGCTGGCGCTGATGTGAACCTATATGGTTTTGTTCGTGGTGATGCTAACTATATTATCGAAGGTGCGGATAACGACTTTAACGACGTAAGTAAGTCAGATGGTAAAACACAAGATAAATTACGTGCGACTGCTAAAACTACACGTCTTGGTTTAGATTTTACAGCCCCTGTAAATGACGCTAAAGTTGGTGGTAAAATCGAAGTCGACTTTGCGGGTACAAATGATGGCTTACGTATTCGTCATGCTTACTTGACTTATAACAACTGGTTATTCGGTCAAACAACTTCAAACTTCTTGTCTAACCATGCACCAGAAATGATCGACTTCTCGACAAACATTGGTGGTGGTACTAAGCGTCTACCTCAGGTACGTTATAATTACAAATTAGGTCCTACAACTCAATTGTTTGTTTCTGCAGAAAAAGCGGACAGTTCAACATCTGCTACTGGTGACCTCAAATATCGCCTACCTGCATTAACTGCTAAAGTCACTCAGGGTTATGCAGAGGGTAAAGGTTCTGCATCAGCTCGTGTTTTAGTGGAAAATTATAAATCACAGCTTGCTGATGATGAGAAAACTGGTTGGGGCGTAGCTGTTGGTACTGACTTTAAAGTATCTGATCCTTTGAAACTTTTTGCTGACGCATCATATGTCGTAGGTGATAATACCTATTTATACGGTAGTAACTCTGCTTACGCTGTAGATGGTAATTCTATTGAGCAAAATGAATTTGTAGCAGTACAAGTGGGTGGAACTTATAAGATTTTACCTAACTTACGTTCTACTCTAGCGTATGGTGCACAATTCGCTGATGACGGTACTGATTTTGCAAGATTAAATGCCTCTGCAAATGAAAAAGTTCAACAAGCATGGCTTAACGTGATTTATACGCCAGTTAAACCAATTGATTTAGGTGTTGAGTACGTTAACGGTAAGCGTGATACTTTTGACGGTAAGTCTTACAAAGATAACCGTGTTGGTTTAATGGCTAAATACAGCTTCTAAACCTAGCAAAAACATTATGTTTTGAAGAGTCGAGGTTCATGTGAATCTCGACTTTTTTCTTTTTATATAGAATTTAACAATGAGTATTTCGAAAAGTAGCCATTTAAGGCTGCTTTTTTATTTAAGTGATTTTTAAGTTTTAATTTCTACAGTGAAGCATCATAAAAAGATTGCAGTTGTCCGAGATGCTTAATTTTTTTTCTAAATTAAGGAGTAAACAGGTTTCACTGTTTATGTTTAATTTAATTTTAGCTATTTGGTTAGGAGCCATTCTCAATATTGGTTTCTTCCATAGCATTGATCTTTTAACTCCATATTTTGGATTAAAGGCTATTCTATTTTTAGCAGCTACAGTGGTTATTGTTGTTGCTGCTTATTATGCGATTTTACAGATTTTAAACTGGAAATGGACAGCGAAAATTTTTGCAACTTTGTTGGTCTTCATTGGTGGTTTTAGCTCTTATTTTGTGAATACTTTGGGCGTAATCATCTCGCCTGATCAGATTCAAAATATGATACAAACAGATGTATCTGAAGTTTCTGATTTAGTTTCATTACGGTTTGGACTTTGGACAGTTTTCTTTGTTGTTTTACCTATTATTTTAATTACTCAAGTAAAGCTTAAAAAAGAAAAAGTATCTCATTTATTGTTAAAAAAAGTCAGCTCAATTGTCGCTTCTTTTGCAATTGTCGGTATTTTACTTTTTACATATTATGTTGATTTTGCATCTATTTTTCGTGAGCATCGTGATTTAAAAGGTATGATTTCTCCTCAAAATAGTATTTCTTCTTTAATGTCTTACTATCACAAGATGGCACCTAAGAAGAACTTACCATTAATACATTATGGTGAAGATGCTCATCAAGTTCAGCAAATACAGAATCACTTGCCTAAATTGATGGTACTGGTCGTCGGTGAGACAGCTCGTGCGGAAAGTTTTTCACTCAATGGTTATGCCAAAAATACAAATCCAGAGCTTTCTAAACAAGATGTTTTGAATTTTTCTCAAGTCAGCTCATGTGGTACGGCAACCGCTGTTTCAGTTCCATGCATGTTCTCTGGCATGCCACGTGTTGACTATGATGAGCAATTAGCAAGTCATCGTGAAGGTTTGTTGGACATTGCAAAGCGTGCGGGTTACCAAGTGACTTGGATTGATAATAATTCTGGTTGTAAAGGGGCTTGTGATCGTGTTGAGCAATATCAAATATCAGAAAAGTTAAAGCAAAAATGGTGTAAAGATGGCGAATGCTTTGATGATATTTTAATTGATAGCTTAAATGAGTATTTAGCCACTATTCCTAAAGAAGACACGCGTCCACGTTTAATTGTTTTACATCAAGTCGGAAGTCATGGTCCAGCTTATTACAAGCGTGCACCTGCTGAGTATCAACCGTTTAAACCGACTTGTGATACTAATGCGATACAGGGCTGCTCTCGAACAGAGTTATTAAATAGTTATGATGACACGATTGTGTATACAGATCATGTGTTAAGTCAGATGATTAATAAACTAAAAGAATTGTCGAAATATCAAACAGGTTTATGGTATTTATCTGATCATGGTGAATCAACTGGTGAACATGGTTTATATTTACATGGTTCACCGTATGCAATCGCACCAAGCCAACAGACACATGTACCAATGATTATGTGGTTTTCCGATAGCTGGAAACAACACAACCTTGCACAAGTGAGTTGTTTAGGCCAACAAACTAAAGAAAAGTTAAGTCAGGATAATTTATTCCCAAGCTTATTAAGTTTGTTAGATGTAAAAACTCAGGTCATCAACCCTCAACTGGATATGCTGCACTCTTGTGCCCATGTGAATTAAAGCGAGCCTAGAACATGACAAAAATCTTGATGATTGAAGATGATTTTATGATTGCAGAGTCAACAATAACGTTGCTGCAATATCATCAATTTGAGGTGGAGTGGGTCAATAATGGCTTAGATGGTCTGGCTCAATTGGCTAAAAATAAGTTTGATTTAATTCTTTTAGATTTGGGCCTACCTATGATGGATGGCATGCAGGTCTTGAAGCAAATTCGCCAAAGGGCAGCAACTCCTGTATTAATCATTTCGGCACGAGATCAGTTACAAAACCGCGTGGATGGATTAAACCACGGTGCAGATGATTACTTAATCAAACCATACGAATTTGATGAGTTACTTGCTCGGATACATGCGCTATTGCGTCGTAGTGGGGTGGAAGCTCAGCTTGCGAATCATGAGCAACTATTACAAAGTGGCGATCTGGTTTTAAACGTTGAACAACATATCGCAACCTTTAAAGGTCAACGGATTGATTTGTCGAATCGTGAATGGGCGATTCTTATTCCTTTGATGAGCCATCCAAATAAAATCTTTTCTAAGGCAAATCTTGAAGATAAGTTATATGATTTCGATAGTGATGTGACCAGTAATACAATAGAAGTATATGTGCATCACTTGAGGGCTAAACTCGGGAAAGACTTTATTCGAACTATTCGAGGTCTGGGTTACCGTTTAGGACAATCGTAGTTTTAGTTGTGGAACTTTATAAACGTGCATTATTCATTAAAAAAACGACTGATTTGGGGCACCTCAATTTTCAGTGTCATTTTAGGTTGTATATTAATTTTTAGTGCCTATAAGGTTGCGCTTCAAGAAGTTGATGAAATTTTAGATACTCAAATGCGTTATTTAGCAGAACGAACAGCTGAATATCCATTGAAAACAGTAAGTAGTGAGTTCGATTTTCACAAAACTTATCATGAAGAAGATTTATTCGTAGACATTTGGGCCTATAAAGATCAGGCCCATTTATCTCATCATTTACACCTGTTGGTTCCACCTGTTGCACAAGCTGGCTTTTATTCGCATAAAACCAGCCAAGGTTTAATCCGTACCTATGTTCTGCCTTTAAAAGATTATCAGATCCAGATTAGCCAACAAGAAAAGGTCCGTGAGGCTTTTGCTTGGGAACTCGCAGGAAGTATGTTCATTCCGTATCTAATTATTTTGCCATTTGCGATTTTTGCTTTAGCCGCAATTATTCGTCGAGGTTTAAAGCCGATTGATGATTTTAAAAATGAACTGACTCATCGTGATTCGGAAGAATTAACGCCAATTGAAGCTTTAGACTATCCTCAAGAATTATTGCCCACTATTGATGAAATGAACCGTCTGTTTGAACGTATATCTAAGGCTCAAATGGAACAAAAACAGTTTATTGCCGATGCTGCACATGAACTCCGAACTCCTGTCACAGCTTTGAATCTACAAACTAAAATTTTAATCAGTCAACTGCCTGAGCATGAGTCATTGCAAAACTTGAGTAAAGGATTGGCGCGTATTCAGCATCTGGTCACCCAGCTTTTAGCTTTGGCAAAGCAGGATGTGTCTTTGAGCGTGATTGAACCCACCAAATATTTTCAGCTTAATGATGTCGCTTTAAACTGTGTTGAACAGCTTGTTAATTTAGCCATGCAAAAAGAGATTGATTTAGGGCTGGTTCGTAATGAACCTATTGAAATGCATAGTGTTGAGCCGACAGTACATTCTATTATTTTTAATTTAATTGATAATGCAATCAAATATACGCCCCACCAAGGCGTGATCAATATTTCAGTTTTTACAGATACAGATGGCTACGCGTGTATTCAAATTGAAGATAGTGGTGCGGGGATTGAACCTGAACATTATGATAAAGTTTTAAAACGTTTTTATCGGGTACACCACCACCTTGAAGTGGGGAGTGGCTTAGGTCTATCGATTGTTGACCGTGCAACTCAACGTTTAGGTGGAACTTTAACACTTGATAAAAGCTTAGAGCTTGGTGGACTTTCTGTTCTAGTTAAACTGCCTAAAGTTTTACATATTCATGAAACAAGAACTTGATTTATACAAGTTCTTGTTTGATTCGTTTTTCAAATTCGAAGCGGTGAATACAAACTGCATAAAATAAGATATTTACTGCCCAAACTACCCAACCTGTCCATAAATTGTGGCTCAGGAAATGCGCGCCACGCATCATTTGCCCCCAACCCATCATAAAGCCTAAGATAAGACCCGCCGCTAAGTAAAAATAGGCACGCTTGGGCCGCTCAAGACGATAAACAAAATAACCTGTCATTAAGATGAAACCAGCACTTGCATGGCCGCCCGGAAAACAGTGTCCGTGTTTGGCGGTAAAATCCCATACATAACTTAAAGCAGTCGGATGAACCATATTCCAAGGGCAGGCATGCGCAGATTGTGATTTTAATATGCCGACAATACAGCTACCAATCATGCTCACAAAAAACATGTAGCCATATTGCCAGCGATAAAGCTTCAATTTTTCTACTTTGAATGATGCAATCCAAAGACCTAAAAAGATGACGTAAACAGTGGTGATGATTTGTTTTACGATTTCATGGTTAAGCCGTACAAGATACCAATTGTCCCGATTGAAAAAATGACCTGTTGAATCCATCCAAGGTTGGATAAGGTACATATCAATTTTTCCGCCGACTGGAATAACGATTAAAAGCAGAAAAAAACTTAAAAAAAGCAAGATAATATTAATTTGGAAAAAACGTTTTTGTTTAGTCATTCTGATGAAATATCAATCGACAATGGATGCGACTAATTACATAAAATTAAGCTTAAATTGCTCTTAAACTCTACAGAAGAAAGGGGCCCAATTTCCCTTAAAAAATAAAAAAAGCGACGAGAAGTATCGTCGCTTTGAGCACTTTAGAAAGGATTAAAACATACCTTCTTCAGAGTTTGCAGAAATCTTATGAATGGATAAATCTGCACCACGGAACTCATCTTCTTGCGATAAACGAATGCCAATGGTTGCTTTGAGTAAGCCATAGACAATAAAGCCGCCAGCAAGTGCAATGGCAATCGCAAGTGTTGTACCAATGATTTGCGAGATGAAAGACACACCGCCTAAACCACCAAGCCATTGTTGACCAAATAGACCCACTGCAATACCACCAAATGCACCACACACGCCGTGTAACGGCCATACACCCAACACATCATCAACTTTGAGTTTGTTTTGTGTGTAGGTAAATAGGTATACAAACATCGCACCAGCTGCACCACCAATAACAAGCGCGCTGATTGGATGAACAATGTCAGACCCTGCACAGATTGCGACTAAGCCTGCAAGTGGACCGTTATGTAAGAAACCTGGGTCATTTTTACCAATCGCATTTGCTGTAATTGTTCCGCCAACCATTGCCATGAGTGAGTTAATGGCAACTAGACCAGAAATAGCATCTACACGCTGAGCACTCATCACGTTAAAGCCAAACCAGCCGACAATTAAAATCCATGAACCCAGTGCCAAAAATGGAATAGAAGACGGCGGGTGAGCACTTACACGACCATCTTTCTTATAACGACCAGAACGTGCTCCCAATAAAATGACCGCAGCAAGCGCAATCCAACCACCCATAGCATGCACTACAACTGAACCGGCAAAGTCATGAAAAGCTGCACCAAAGGTAGTTTCTAACCACTTTTGCAGACCATAGTTACCGTTCCAAACCATGCCTTCGAAAAATGGATAAACCAGCGCAACTAAAGCGAGTGTCGCAATTGCTTGTGAACGCATTTTTGCACGTTCAGCAATACCACCCGAAATAATGGCAGGAATTGCCGCAGCAAAAGTGAGTAAAAAGAAGCAACGCATGAGGTTGTAGCCATGATCGCTTGATAAAACCGTACCATCATGGAAGAAATGCTGGCCATAAGAAATGTAGTAGCCAACAAAGAAATATGCGATTGCTGAAAGGGCAAAGTCAGTCAGAATTTTACTCAGTGCGTTCACCTGATTTTTATGGCGAACTGTACCAAGTTCCAAGAATGCAAAACCTGCGTGCATGGCAAGAACCAAAACAGCACCAAGTAATAAGAAAAATAGATCTACATTTTGCATAGCATGCTCGAAAAAAGTGCTAAATTCCATTTTGGAACAAATCTGGGTCTGTAAATTGCACCAAAATAGATTTAAGGAATCTAAAAACCTAAGTTTGTCGAAACAAACTCAATTGCATGAAAATGAATATGCAATAAGCGCACCAATTTAGATTGGATAATGGGGTTTTGACGACAAATGGTGCGTTGAATTGCTCGAGATAAGGGCGATACTCATGCTTTTATGTTAAAAATCATCTAATACGCTTATAAATTGACCTAAAAAAGTTCGTTATTAAAATTTAAAAGAGTTGTTTGTATTTGAACTAATGATCCGACCAAACTTCCTGAGCAACGTCAATGAATGCTTTCACAGCTGGACTCATATGCTTTTTATTTTTCACTGCGAGTCCAATAGAACGTTTAAGGTTAGGTTTAAAAGGGCGTTTAACTACATTTGGATAGAGTGAGAGTAACTCTTTAGTAATTACCATATCCGACACAATCGAAACCCCCAACTGATTATGCACCATGCTAACGATGCTTAGAATTTGTGAAACATAAAATTTAATGTCTGGTTTCACATTAAAGTTTTTTAAAATTAATTCGACCTGATGTCTACTGCCTGCCATTGTCATGATAAAAGGGCAGTTTTCTAGCTGTGCTGGATCAATATAGAGTTGTTGCGCGAGCGGGTAACCATTCGGAATTAGGGCAACAAAACGGTCTTCGATTAAAGGGAATGTATCAAAACGCTCATCTGGCATAATTAAAAAACCGACTTCTATGCGCCGTTCCAATAACCATTGAGCCACTTCTTTATCCTCACCTTCATCGATATAAATTTCGATTTTAGGATAGCGCTGCCGAAAGCTTTCTAAAATTTCAGGCAATAGATAAATGGATGATGAAGCCCCAAAAGATCCGATATGTAATGTGCCTTCATTTAAACCATGTATCGCAGCCACTTCTTTTTCTAATGTATTGGAAATACTCAATAGCTCTTTTACATGAGTGAGTAACTGCTGACCTGTTGTAGTCAGCTCAATATCACTTTGAGTTCTTGAAATGAGGTTAATACCCCATTGTTGTTCTAATGACTTAAGCGCATGGGAAACTGCCGACTGTGAAATTCCCAGCTTTTCTGCTGTAGCAGTAAAGCTTTTTAGTTCAGCAATAAGTGCGAAAATTTCAAGCTGGGTAAATGTCATATTGTACTTATTATGAGTAAAAGCTCATTTTATCATGAGTTTTCATTATCTTTAATATATGAGTAAGCCAAAGGAATTGCCAAAAATAGCAAGCCCTTCAACCAAACTCGAGTAAAGAAATGAATAGCATTGTTTTATCTCTTTTTCCCTTAGTTGCATTAATTGCATCGGGATACCTGTTTAAAAAATATCGTTTTTTTAGCGATGAGTTTTGGGCTGGGGCAGAGAAGCTCAATTACTATATTTTATTTCCGGCTTTGCTTTTTAGTACGCTATCGACTGCGAAAATTGACTTACAAAGCTTGAGTACAGCCATTATTGCCATGTTGATTGTGGTTTTAGCAGTTACCATTTTCTTGTACATACTTCGCGTGTTTTGGCACATACCACCTGCACGTTTTGGTGTGCACGTACAAAGTATGGTTCGCTTTAATACTTATATTGGTTTGGCGTTAGTGACTTCGCTTTTTAAAAGTGAAGGAATGGCAATACTGGCAATTTTATTGGCGCTTTGCATTCCACTTGTGAACGTTATTTCGGTGCTTGCTTTAACATCTAAAGAACAGATGGCAATTAAACCTGTTTTGATTGCGCTTCTTAAAAACCCGTTGATTGCATCGTGTGTGATGGGAGCGGCAGTCAATGCACTTCACATCCCGATTTGGGAAGGCTTTTCTAGCTTTATTAAGCTTTTTTCAGCATCAAGTTTGCCACTGGGGTTGTTATGCGTAGGTGCTGCTTTACAGTTTATGCAAATTAAAAAAGATATTGTCGTGTTGGCGGCAGACACTTTTGCACGACTTTTAGCAGTGCCTGCTTTAGCCTATGTGGTCTGCATGTGGTTTGGTTTACCAAGTTTGCAAACACAAATTTTAGTCATTTTCTTTGAGCTACCGACTGCTTCTGCATCATACATTTTAACCAAAGTATTGGGTGGCGACAGCCAACTCATGGCAGCCGTAATTAGCTTTCAAACTTTATGTGCAGCTGTGACCTTGCCAGTGGTGATTTGGTGGATCTCTTAAGATATAAACATTTAGGTAAGACACGTTCTATTTTCTAAAAATGAATAGGCTGATTCTTATTTAAAGAATGCTTTACTACCTTCCTCATCTGATTATTGCTACACTTTTTCTTTTTCAGGTGGATGAGTATGTCCTTTGATCTCAAAGTGAGCTTGCAGCAAAGGTCGGAACCCTCTGCACATCAGAAAAAACTTAATCGCCTGATTGATAAAATAGAACAGCAAAAAGTTAGCCTTAGCACATGGCAAAATGCGCAAGCTGAGATTCAACAGCACATTCGGCAAAAATTGATACCTGTGTATAGCGATTTACATGAAGTGCTATTTCAGCAGTTAGATCAACTTTGGAATATGTTGCATAGCCATGAGTTTTCCAAAGCGGATATGCAACAACTTGATGAAAAAATTGCCCAGCTTGCACAAATGTTGAAGCACTCCAAACAGCTATCTGAGGAACAATTGGAGCTAGTGAAGCAAATCGATACCTTTTATCAGCAACATACTCAAGAGTTAGTAAAAAAGAATAAAAAAGCTCAGCCGATAGAATTTGAATATGATGAAAGTACTGAGCAAAGTGCAGAGTTAGAAGAAGACTTTGAACATTATGCTGCCGAGCAACAACAAGCGCGTGAACAAGCTAAACAACAAAGACTGCAACAAAAACGTGAACAAGCTGAGCAAATGGCAGCGCAGTCACTCAAAACAGTTTATTTAAAAATTGCCGCGATGATTCACCCAGACCGTGAGCAAGATGAAACTAAAAAATTAGAAAAAACCGAGCTGTTCCAACAAGCAAGTCAGGCCTATGAAAAGCAGGATTTGTTTTATTTACTCAAACTCCAGTTACAGCTTGAACAGAATAAGGGGCTAGGTGCTAAAGAACTATCTGCGGAGCAGTTGAGGTTTTATAAACTGGCTTTGGATGCACAAAGTCAGCAGCTTGAAAGTCAAATAGCTGAGATTTTAGATTCTTTTCAGTTAGCGGAGAATGTGAAAGCTGAGCATGTGCATATTAGTGATGTTTATAAAGCTATAGATGCTGATTGTGCTGAGCTAAAGCAGCAGGTGAAGTGGGAAAAGGAGCGTTTGAAGCATATGAAAAAAGTGAGTGGGGTAGAGATGTTATTGGGGCATGGGGTGCTATAACCTCTCCCTAAAATCTTTTTCTAAAAAGAAAGGGAACATAACATATTATATCCCAAACTCTGTTCGTGCTTTGATTGTTTAAGAGTGTTGATTGAACTTAGAATTGAATAAAATTTTAAAGAGACTTTTTATGGGAATAAGTGCTGGTGGTTTAGCTGTACCATTTAATGGGACAGTGGAAAATGCAATAGAGTTAGTTTCAGGTTGGAAGAATAGAACTATTAATGTTGTTAGTTTGAGTGAGCGAACAGATTTTGATACGCGATATGATAATTGTATAAGTTTAAAGATTTTTAATAATGTATTGATAATTTATCATGCAGATTTTTTATTTTCTGCAATGGATGATCACTCATTATGGGCAAAGCGATTTAAAGAAAGTAATTTAACAGAATGGGTATTATTTTTTGCTGCTTATGATAGTGGTGGTACATATGGATATTCATTTTTTCAGTATGGGGAGTTTGTACGCTCGGTTTTTCAGATGGTCGATGATTTTAAAATAGAAGGTAAGTTATCTGAATTAGAGCAAAAAATTATAAACTCACCTGTATTTTTTGAATATTTTAATGAGGAAGATGAATCAGAATATTTAGATTTTGAAGGACTTAAAGCTAATGATTTATTAGATGCGAACGGTGATATTCAAGAATGGGCAGATTGTTATAAATGTTATTATTTTGAGGATGAATATGTTGCTGAGCATGACTTAGCTTCTAGATTTTTATCCGAAATGGTAATCGAATATGTAGGATGTGATTTTCTCTACGATACTGAGCACGACCAAATCTATTTAGAAGTTATTCAAGATTATTAAACTATGAAAAATAAAGGGCTGAATAATCAGCCCTTTATACTACGATTTAGATTAAATTACCCATAAATTAAAGCGCAGCAATCTGCTCCATATTCCCTTTAACTTTCTCTAACTGAGCAGCAAACTCAGCAAGCTTCGCTTTTTCACCTTCAACAACTGCTGCTGGTGCTTTAGATACAAAGCCTTCGTTTGCAAGTTTGCCCGCGATTTGGTCGTGTTGCTTTTGGATTTTGTCCAAGTCTTTTTGCAAACGAGCAAGCTCAGCTTTAGGGTCGATTAAGCCTTTCATTGGTACAAATACCGATGCATGGCTAACAACGCTAGAGCAAGACAATGGTGGCTCTTGGTCTTTATTCAAGAATTCAATGCTTTCAACTTTAGCCAATGCTTTGAACAATGCTTCAATACGAATAATTTGTTCACGTTCAGCGTCAGATGTGTTTTGAAGTAATACTGGCAACAAGCGTGCATTACCTAAGCCTAACTCACCACGAATGTTACGTACCGCACCAATCAAACCTTGAAGCCATTGCATATCTGCTTCAGCTTGTTCATTGATTTTTGCTTGCTCAGGAATAGGGTATTGAGCAGTCATAATCGTTGGGCCACCTTGACCAAGCATTGGTGCAAGTGTTTGCCAGATTTCTTCTGTCAAATACGGCATTAACGGATGAGCCAAGCGTAAAGAAGCTTCCATCACTGCAAGCAATACACGGCGTACTTCAGCTTTACGCTCTTCTGCAACTTCTGCATCGTTCAGAACTGGTTTAGTTAACTCAACGTACCAGTCACAGTATTCATTCCAGATAAAGTCGTAAATCGCTTGTGCAGCAAGGTCTAAACGGTAGGTTGCAAACGCTTGGTGTACAGCAGCTTCAGCTTTTTGCAGACGGCTCATAATCCATTGTTCTGGAAGTTCCCAAAGATCAGGACGAGCGTCGGTACCAACAGTTTGACCTTCAACATTCATTAGAACGAAACGAGTCGCGTTCCAAATTTTGTTACAGAAGTTACGGTAACCTTCAACACGTTTTAAGTCGAACTTGATGTCACGACCAGTGTTTGCAAGGGCACAGAAAGTAAAACGAACTGCGTCAGTACCATAAGCATTAATACCTTCTGGGAACTCTTTGCGCGTTGATTTTTCAATCTTCGCTGCATCTTTCGGGTTCATTAGGCCAGTCGTACGTTTTGCAACTAAGCTTTCTAAATCAATACCATCAATCAAGTCTAATGGGTCAAGTACGTTACCTTTAGACTTCGACATTTTTTGACCTTCGCCATCACGTACCAAGCCGTGAACGTAAACAGTCTTAAATGGAACCTGAGATGAGCCATCTTCATTTTTCATGAAGTGTAGGGTCATCATGATCATGCGGGCAACCCAGAAGAAAATGATGTCAAAACCAGTCACCAACACATCTGTTGGGTGGAAAGTTTTTAAGAAATCATTGACTTCATCTTGCTTCGCATCGCCAGTCCAACCTAAAGTTGAGAAAGTCCAAAGTGCAGAAGAGAACCATGTATCAAGAACGTCTTCGTCTTGTTTAAGTTCAACGTCAGCAGCGATGTTGTTTTTCGCACGTACTTCTTCTTCGTTACGACCAACATAGATATTGCCATTAGCATCGTACCAAGCTGGAATACGGTGACCCCACCAAAGCTGACGTGAAATACACCAGTCTTGAATGTCACGCATCCACGCCATGTACATGTTGCTGTACTGCTCTGGAACAAATTTAATACGGCCATCTTGAACTGCTTCAATTGCAGGTTCAGCAAGCGGAGCAATTTTTACATACCATTGGTCAGTTAATAATGGCTCAATGATCACGCCTGAACGGTCGCCGCGTGGAGCTTTCAAGTCATACGGTTGGATTTGATCTAACCAGCCTTCAGCTTCAGCTTGAGCAACTAATTTTTTACGTGCTGCGAAACGTTCTAAACCAGCGTATTCCGCAGGTGCAGTAATGGTTTTAGAAATTTGTTCGCCCGCTTTGGCAATATATTCAAACTCACCTAAAACTTCGGCATTTTTGTTGAAGATATTAATGATTGGCAAGCTATTGCGTTTACCTAGGTCATAGTCGTTAAAGTCATGAGCAGGAGTAATTTTTACACAGCCAGTACCGAAATCTTTTTCAACGTAGTCGTCGGCAACGATCGGAATTAAACGACCAGTAATTGGCAATACAATATTTTTACCAACAAGGTGTGCATAACGCTCATCTTCAGGGTGAACAGCAACGGCAGTATCACCGAGTAAAGTTTCAGGACGAGTCGTTGCAACTACTAGATAGTCTTTGCCATCTTGAGTTTTAACTGATTTGTCTTCAAAGAAATATTTAAAGTGCCAAAGTGAGCCTTTTTCTTCTTTGCTTTCCACTTCAAGGTCAGAAAGAGCAGTTTGAAGTTTAGGGTCCCAGTTTACAAGGCGCTTACCGCGGTAAATTAAACCATCTTCGTGCAAACGAACGAATACTTCTTTAACTGCGTTTGATAAACCTTCGTCCATCGTGAAGCGTTCACGTGACCAGTCTACAGATGAACCTAAGCGACGAATTTGTTTCGTAATCGTGCCGCCAGATTGTTCTTTCCATTCCCAAACTTTTTCGATGAACTTATCACGGCCCAAGTCATGACGAGTCACACCTTGTAAGCCAAGTTGACGCTCAACAACCATTTGAGTTGCAATACCCGCATGGTCAGTACCTGGTTGCCACAAGGTGTTTTTACCCATCATACGGTTATAACGGGTGAGGGCATCCATAATGGCATTGTTAAAGCCATGGCCCATGTGCAAACTACCAGTGACGTTTGGTGGCGGAATCATGATACAGAATGATTCACCGTGACCAGAAGGTTTGAAGTAACCTTGTTCTTCCCACGTTTGGTACCACTTCTTTTCGATCTCGGTTGGATCGTATGTGGTCGCAATATTTTGAGCGGTTTGAGCGTCAGTCATAGTAGCTTAGATCGAATATGCATAAAAAATTGCACCTATTGTAGCAAAAAAATGCCTCGAAATTAATGTGCTGAAAACAGATAAACGGTTTTGTATTTTTTTCAAAAAACGGTAGATTTATGAAAGATGGATCACAATTTAATCGTGTAGAGACACGGCAGAAAAATTACAAAAGAATTGAAAAAGGATGTTGCTCATGAGTTATGAAGTTTTTTTGAAAATTTCCGATTCAACTTATACCCAATTTGAGACCATTCGGCAGAAACTGCATGATGGGGTAAGCCAAAGTCAGGCAAAACCTTTAGGGGATGTATTGTCTGACCTTTCTTGTGAAATTATTGAGCAGGTTTTTTCTGTACTTTTACAGTCAGGGAATACAAGCATGTCCCCAAAACAGCAAGCTGAGTCTGAAAAAGTAGTTCAGCAAGTTTTAGAGACTTTTCGAAAATATATGCCTTGGTCAGTTTCATTCTTTGGAAATGAACGTCTTTTACCTTTAGTTGACTACATGACATCCTTGATGAAAGAACAGGGGCAGCAAGTTTATATTACCTATCCGGTTACCCTCCAACTCGTGCAACAAGCCGAAACTCTTACGCAGCAAATTCGTGATGGGAATATGCAGAGTGTTGCAGCTGCTTTTGATACCCTCATTCAAATTGTAGATTTAGGCGTAACAAGCCTAGTACGTGAACCTAAAAAGCGTTTAAAATTTAATTTAGTTGTCGATAAAACCCTGAATGGGGTGATCAACATGACGACGCATTTAGGCTATAAACGTTTGGAAAAGTTAGGTACACAGGTCGATCAGACCACAGCAACTCATTATATCAACCACTTTTTGGCCTTCATGCATCAAGCAGCATAATTTAAAAAGATAATAGGAACATAAAGCATGGCCAAACTTGATACTTTGCAAAATAAAGTGGTATGGATTACGGGAGCATCTTCTGGTTTAGGTAAGGCCTTGGCAGGGGAGTTGGCCTTGCAAGGGGCGGAGGTGATTTTGACCTCGCGTCGTTTTGATGAATTAGAAGCAGTTCGGGTTGGTTTGTTAAACCCAGATCATCATTTGTCTGTGGTTGCAGATATTACTGATGAAAAACAAGTTGATGAGGCTTATAAGCAGATTTTAAAAGCGAAAGGCAGAATTGACTGGCTTATTAATAATGCAGGCTTAAGCCAACGTGCTTTAATTGAAGATACAACAATGGCAACTGAACGGGCCATTATGGAAGTCGACTATTTCTCACAAGTGGCGTTAACCAAAACTGTGCTTCCGACCATGCTAAAACAAAAGTCTGGGCGAGTTGTGTTTGTTTCTAGCGTGGCAGGTCTGTTAGGAACACAGTACCGTGCAAGCTACTCGGCTGCTAAAGCGGCAATTCATATGTGGGCCAATAGTTTACGAGCCGAGGTTGCAGATCAAGGCGTTGAAGTTTCAGTTATTTTCCCGGGCTTTGTAAAAACTAACGTTTCTTTTAATGCGTTAAATGGTGCTGGACAACCTCAAGGTCATCAAGATGAAGCCATCGAGAATGGTTTAGAGGCAGATGTATTTGCAGAGCAATCTGTAAAAGCATTAATGCAAGGCCAAGAATATATTGTTGTTGGTGGAGCAAAAGAAAAACTAGGGGTTATGGTTTCTCGGATGTCTCCAAAACTTCTCTATAAAATGATTCGGAAAACAAAAGTAAAATAAAAAAGTGTTTTTGCCATGCTAAATTGATGGAAAACCCGCATAGAAGGTTCACCATGGATCAAGATTATCACCGTATTTTAGAAGTCATTACGCGTTTTCAATTGGTCTTTGACCAGAAAAATTGGGACGCTTTTGATGAGTTATTGGCAGATCAACTTGAGGTGGACTATTTCCAGTTTAGGGGAGAGCCTTTATGTGTCGTGTCTTGTCATGAATATAAAGGTTCTCGGCAACAGGCGTTGTCGCATCTTCGGTTGCAACATAACTTAAGTAATCCGATCATCCGTATTGAACAAGATCGGGCATGGTTAGAATGTAATTATCAAATTTATCGTTTTTCAGAAAATGATTATTTTCACTCTTTTGGTCGTTATTATTTTACTTTGGCAAAACAACAGGGCAGTTGGAAAATTACCGGAATTTGCCAACATTTAACTAAAAATATTGGCAATCCACGCATTCATTTTTCTAGTGTAGGGCAGTATTAATCTTTTACTGCTGTACCGTAGGCAAAGACTTCGACCATTCCGCCCTGCATTCCTAGTTCGGTTGTACTCAGCCGAACTCCCATAATATGGTTAGCTCCTGCGGTATGGGCTTGTTGTTTTAAACGGACAATCGCTTCACGGCGAGCACGCTCAACCACACTTTCATAACTGGTGAGGCGACCACCCAAAACATTCTTAATGGATGCCAATACATATTTAAAGTAATCGTGAGAAATCACAACATTACTGCTAATGAAATGGCCTAGCTGATCACTTGTCGCAAAACGATTCGTATCAATTCTGATATGGGCCAGTCGCTGCTCTTTTTCTAGAAGTTCTTTCAAATGTTTTCGTTCAATATGGCGCCCAAAACCCCAACCAATACTGAAAAGAATCAGAAAAATAACAAGCTGAAAAATAAGATTTTCCATTTTCTACCTATGCACTAAATGGATCTGGTAGATGGGGTGCTTGAGGTTGCACAACCACAGCGGTGCCATATACAAATAGTTCGGAAGCACCTTGAGCAATATTTGAAGTTGAAAAACGAATACCAACAATTGCATTCGCACCCAGTTGCTGGGCTTTGGCAATCATACGATTCATGGCTTCTTGGCGGGATTCTTCTAATAATTCGGTATAACCTGTAAGTTCACCACCCACAATATTTTTTAAACTCGCCATCAAGTCACGGCCAACATGCTTACTACGGACTGTACTGCCATAAACAACATCAAGCTGTTTTAAAATCTGGTGGCCTGGAACACTTTCTAAATTACTCAGTAACATTATTTTTTATCAATCTACATCTCTTAAGGTTTCAAGATAAGAAATATTCACATGAGATGCAATAAAAAAGCCCACCGAAGTGAGCTTTTATAGATAAGTTATTTAAAACTTATTGCTTTTTAAGTTCAGCACTTGATGGTTGATTAACCACTGTATCTGAAGAGTTTGCTTTTAAACCGCCACCTAGAGTTTTATATAACTCGATTTGGTTGTTTAAGTTAGCTTGTTGAAGTAACAATAAACCTTGTTCTGCTGAATAAGATGAACGCTGTGCATCAAGAACTGTCAAGTAACTATCAATACCAGCACGGAAGCGAGCATTTGAAAGAGTGTAGTTGCGATTAGTCGCTTCTACTAGACGTTGTTGAGCTGTTAAACGTTCACCAATATTGGCACGAGTTGCAAGCGCATCATTAACTTCGCGGAATGCAGACTGAACTGATTTTTCATAATCAGACAATGCGATTTTCTGATCGGTTTCAGAAATTTTTACATTGGCACGACGTGTGCCCCAGTCAAAGATTGGTAAGTCTAGGCTTGGCCCAACTGACCACACAAATCCACCAGACTTAAATAAATCACTTAAGTCAGTTGATGCGTAACCTGCAGAACCCGTTAAGCTAATTGTTGGGAATAAACGTGCTTTTGCAGCACCAATATTCGCACCAGCAGCGCTTAAGTTATATTCGGCAGCTTTTACATCTGGACGATTGTTAAGTAAGTCGCTTGGTAAACCAGCTGTATATACATTCTGTTGAGTAATGCGTTTTACAGGTTGGTTTGGCAACAAGTTTTGCGGAATCGATTGACCTGCTAACAAGTTCAACAAGTTTTGTGCTTGAGCCATCTGAGTTTTGTAGTTCGCTACATCGTTACGCGCAGTTTCTACTGAAATCTGTGCCTGACGTAGTGGAACTTCACTGTCGATACCCACATCAAAACGTTTTTTGTTGAGGTTGTAAGAATCTTGCTGTGCTTTAAGCGTTTGCTCTGCAAGCTTTAGATTCGCCGATGCAAAAGAATAGTTCAACCATGCTTGAGCAACCTGACTAATCAGACTGATTTGTGTCGAATCACGTGCACTTTGCGTTGAAAGATAACTATCTAATGCCGCATCTTTCAAGCTACGAACGCGGCCCCAAAAATCAAGCTCATAGGCAGTTACACCCAAACCCACCTGATAGGTAGAGTAGGGGTTATTCGGATCACGGCTTTGAGAAACCTGACGAATTGCACTACCACTTGCTCCGATTGTTGGAAGCTGGTTATTTTGAGTAATTCGATATTGCTGTTGAGCACGTTCAATATTGAGCGTTGCTGTACGTAAGTCACGGTTGTTGGCAAGAGCCAAATCAATCACTTCGAGCAAACGAGGGTCAGAAAAGAACTGTTTATAACCCTGTTCTGCAATAGACGTACCAGAAGCGCTGTTATATCCATAGCTTTGTGGTATATCGGTTTTCACGACTGGTTCTGGGCCGCGCATGCTTTGACAAGCTGCCAAAGCAAGCGCAAGTGCAGATACCGCAATGCTACGACCTGAAATAGACCATACTTTTTGCATCACGATTTATGCTCCTGAGTGTTTATGGTTTTTGGTTTGTACTTAAAGATACTACGAATCCACACATAGAATACAGGGATAAAGAAGATACCTAAGAACGTTGCACTGATTACGCCACCGAGTACACCATAGCCGACAGAGTGCTGACTTCCTGCACCAGCACCTGTTGAAAGGGCAAGTGGAAGTACACCAAAACCGAAGGCAAGGGTAGTCATGATAATTGGACGTAAACGCATTTTTGCAGCATGTAAAGTTGCATCAAGTAGGTCTTCGCCTTTTTCTTGCAACTCTTTTGCGAACTCAACAATCAAGATCGCATTTTTTGCAGAAAGACCAATTACCGCGATCATCGCTACTTGGAAGTAAATGTTATTTGAGAGATTTGGATCTCCTTTAATAATCATACCCAAGTAAGTCAATACGATTGCACCAATAATACCAAGTGGTACTACAAGTAAAACCGAGAACGGAATAGACCAGCTTTCATATAATGCAGCTAAGCAAAGGAAAACGATTAACAATGAAAGAGCATAAAGGAATGGAGCTTGAGCACCAGACTCACGTTCTTCAAGTGATAAACCTGTCCATTCATAGTCGAAACCTTGTAAGCCCATAGATGGTAACTTAGCAATAATTTCTTCCATGGCTTTCATGGAATCACCAGAACTTACGCCAGGTGCAGGTGTACCTTGAATGTTAACCGATGACACGCCGTTATAACGTTCAAGACGAGGAGAACCATATGTCCATTCGCCTGTAGCAAATGCAGAGAACGGTACCATTTCGCCTTTGCTATTACGTACATACCACTTGTTTAAGTCTTCAGGCATCATACGGCTACCCGAATCACCTTGAACATAAACTTTTTTCACACGACCGCGGTCAACGAAGTCGTTAATGTATGAGCCACCCCACGCAATACGCATCGTGTTGTTAATGTCAGCAATACTAACGCCCATAGCACCAGCTTGAGCCTGATCTACGTTAATTTGATACTGAGGCGTATCTTCTTGACCATTAGGACGTACCCCTACAAGACGCTTATCTTGTGAAGCCAAACCTAAAATTGTGTTACGTGCTGCAATCAGTTTCTCATGGCCTTGACCACTTGAGTCTTTAAGCTGCAAGTTAAAACCAGCAGTTACACCTAATTCAGGCATTGCTGGAAGCTGTAATGGCATGATGTAAGATGCGTCTTTGACGATCATGTTTAATGCCATACCACGCTGAATTAACGCACCAATTTGAGATTCTGGTGAAGTACGTTCACTCCAGTCTTTCAATTTAACGAAGCCAATACCAGCATTTTGACCAACACCCGTGAATGAGAAACCAGAAACGGTGAAAATAGATTCCACTGTATCTTTTTCATTCATAAAGAAGTTTGTCATGGTGTCAATCACTTTACCTGTACGGTCAAGCGTTGCATTTGGTGGTAATTGAACAAGTGTCATGACCACACCCTGATCTTCTTCTGGTAAGAATGAAGATGGGAGTTTCTGGAACAAGAACACCAATAGACCAATCACTACAGCGTAAAGTACGCCAGAGAAGATTTTGCCTTTAAGCATGCGGCTAACACCATTTTGGTAGCTATGCGACATGCGGTCAAAACCGTTGTTAAATCCTCTGAAGAAACGAGCAAAAATATTATTGCTTGGTTCTTTGTTAGGATCATGCTGTTTTAAAATGGTTGCACAAAGTGCAGGGGTGAAGGTTAACGCCACAATTAACGATAAAACCATTGCTGTTACAAGGGTAATCGAGAATTGACGGTAAATTACACCAGTTGTACCACCAAAGAATGCCATCGGTACGAATACCGCTGTCAATACGCTTGTAATACCAATTAACGCACCAGAAATCTGTTGCATTGATCGTGAAGTCGCCGTGACCGGATCGGTATGCTCTTCACTCATGACACGTTCAACGTTTTCCACTACAACAATGGCGTCATCGACCAGAAGACCAATTGCCAATACCATAGCGAACATGGTTAAGGTGTTAATTGAGAATCCAAAGATATTGATGACAGCAAATGTACCTAATACAACAACAGGTACTGCAAGTGTAGGAATAATGGTTGCACGCCAGTTCTGCAAGAACAAGAACATGACAATGAATACTAAAATTACCGCTTCAATTAATGTGTGTACAACACTTTCAATTGAAAGACGAATAAATGGAGTAGTGTCATAAGCCAGTTTATCTGCAAGACCTGTTGGATAGTTCTTACGTAATTCGGTTAAGCGATGTTCAACAGCATCAGCGGTATCAAGTGCGTTGGCACCAGTTGCAATTTTAATTGCAAGACCACCAGCAGGTTTACCATTAAACTTCGAATCGAACTGATAGTTATCAGAACCCAACTCAACACGAGCAACATCTTTTAAACGAACCTCAGCACCTGATGCTGTGTTCTTTAAGAAGATATTTTTAAATTGCTCAGGAGTTTGCAACAAGCTTTGTGCATTCACTGTCGCGTTAAGCACTTGACCTTGTACTGCTGGTGCTCCGCCTAACTGACCTACAGCAACTTGTGAGTTTTGCGCTTGTAAAGCAGTCGCAATATCACTTGGTGTTAACTGGTAATTAGTCAATTTTGCGGGGTCGAGCCAGATACGCATAGCGTATGAACCACCAAAGACTTGTACCTCACCAACACCAGCAACACGGCTAAGTGGTTCTTTAATTGACGAGTTTACGTAATCTTTAATGTCTGAGTCTGAAAGGGTATTGTCTGGTGAATAGAATGCAATAACTTGCAAGAAGCTTGCACCAGATTTGGTAACTGTCACACCTTGACGTTGAACATCTTCAGGTAAAAGAGCAGTTGCAGATTGCAGTTTGTTTTGAACCTGAACCTGTGCAATATCTGGATCAATACCTTGTTCAAAGTTTAATTGAATAGAGGCCTGACCGTTACCCGCACTGTTAGATGAAATATAACGTAAACCATCTAGACCATTCATTTGTTGTTCAATGATCTGGGTTACGGTGTTTTCAACAGTTTCAGCCGATGCACCAGGATAAGTTGCAGCAATTGTAACTGTCGGTGGTGCAATCGTCGGATACTGTGCAATAGGCATTTTTGTGAGCGTGAGAATACCCGCCAACATAATGACTAGTGCAATCACCCACGCAAAAATGGGGCGATGAATAAAAAATTGTGCCATTCAATCTACCCCTTATGCATTAGATGCTTTCTGTTCTGCTTGAGGTTTACCTGATTGAGCCGGTTTTGTCGCATTTGGAGCTGTACCTTGAGGGGTTGCTGGTTGAGCTTGGTAAGGTTTTGCTGACACTTCTTGCCCTTCTTTAACTTTGGCAACACCATCAACAATCACTTTCTCACCAGCTTTGAGACCATTGGTCACAATCCAGTTTTGTCCTTGAACACCAGAAGTTTCAACAGGACGACTCTCAACAGCACCTTTTGCATTAACAAGCATTGCAATGGCTTGACCTGTCGGTAAACGTGTAATTGCAGCTTGAGGAATCAGATAAGCATTTGGAACTACACCCTGAACAATTTGCGCAGTTGTGTACATGCCTGGAAGTAACAGATGATTCGGGTTCGAGAATACGGCACGTAAAGTAATCGTTCCTGTATCCTGATTTACAGAAGCATCAGAGAAAGCAAGTTGTCCTTCGATTGGATAGGTTGAACCATCTTCGAGCTTCAATTTTACTTTCGTGTTGTTACTATTGTCTAAACTACCTTTACTCAATTGTTGACGTAAACGTAATAACTCGGCGCTAGACTGGTTAATATCAACATAGATTGGATCTAACTGTTGAATCGTCACTAAAGGATCAGTTTGGTTTGCAGTGACTAAAGCACCAGCTGTTACAGAAGAACGTCCAGACTGACCAGAAATTGGTGAGCGAATTGTAGAGTAACCTAGATCTACGTTTGCATTTGTTACTTGAGCTTTCGCTGCAGCAACTTGTGCTTCTGCAACGTTAACTTGACCAAGTAAGTCGTCATACTCTTGTCTAGATACAGCGTTACTCGAAACAAGTTGCTTATAACGGTTTAACTTAGTACGTAGGGAAGCTAGATTTGCCTGTTGTTGTAAAAGTGCTGCTTTTGCATTTTCGAGCGTTGCATGGTTAGTTCGAGAATCAAGTTGATAAAGAGCCTGACCTTCACGAACATAACTTCCTTCAGCAAACAAGCGTTTTAAAATTACGCCACTTGTTTGAGGGCGGACTTCAGAAATTTGATATGCTGAAGTACGACCAGAAAGTTCAACGCTTTGTTCAACACTTTGTGGTTGAGCAACAATAACACCTACTTCAGCAGGCGGCATTTTCTGAGCAGCAGCAGCTTGCTGTTTCTCATCGGAGCCTTTGCCACAACCAACAAGTGCGATACTTGTTGCTAATGCGCAAGCAGTAAGGGCAGGAGCCCAAAGCTTAGCCGACATCATTGTTCCACCTCGTTAGATAAAATCTAAAAATATATTTGTTTTTTACTTAACCTACTTTGTGTTTGTAATAACCAGAGCCAAAGCAGTGCAATCCAAATAAAACCTATGCCCCAACCGGCGAGTACATCTGTTGGAAAATGAACTCCAGCATATATTCTTGAAAGCCCCATACAGATAAACCAAAGACAGGAGATCAAAATGATATAAGGAGAGTTAGTGTTGGGCTTATGGCATAACATTATCATTGCCAGACAGGTCAGTGTTGATGCATAAACACTGTGTGCACTTGGGAACGATGCACCGTAACTTTCGACAATATGATATACCTGTGGGGGTCTTGGGCGGTCAACACACCACTTGAGCAGCCAACCCATGGTGATACTGCCAATAACTCCCACGCTAATGAAAATAACAGTAATATATTTTTTATACCATGCCTGATATATACATACCAGAAAGGATAAAAAACATACAAAAGGCATACCACCTACACGTGCCAGAAAGATCGTAATAAAGTTAAGATAATCTGATCGGTGTTCACTCAATATTTGAACGCTCAGGAGATCCATAGATTGAAGTCTTGGTACAAAAAGACCAAGCACACCTAATCCAAAAAAAATACAACCAATAAAAAGCAACATATAGGGCATGTATATACCTTTGCTTATTCAAGCAGTGTCCACTACTGAAAGCCGTTAAAAGTGTACTTGCCAGTACACTTTTTTTCAAGCCTGATAGATCATCGTAAATTCATTTTGAAAATTTTTTAACATTTGGAAAAACAATCACAACAAAATTGACGGAATTCACATTTTGTGTACAAAGCAAAATTCTTAATGTTCTACCTTTTTTCCATTATTTGTTGTCGTATTTTCTTCAAGTTCTAGAGGTTGTTTTGGTGGCCAGAAAAAATCGCTTGGGCGAGTCAGAAAATGGGTCATTACCAGTTTAGCTAAAGGTTTCCATTGTTCAAAGCGAACTCGACGTGCCCGTAGTGCCACAATAATGGTTAAGGTGAAACTAACGAATAAGTTAGTGAGACCAATACATAACACGCCTAAAAAGGACACGATAATCAGTCCGATATCTGGGCTGCCGTTAATTGTCATTAAACCTTGAATAAAGTTAGCCGAGGCAAAGGCAATATGGCGAATATCCAAAGGTAAACCTAGAATAAAACCTATGGTGCCCATACTTCCTAACATAATCCCGAATAAGAAGTTACCAGCTAAAGCTCCTAAATTACGCTCAATATATTCAGCAAAACGGTTGAGGCGATCTTGTCCTAACCAGTTTGCTAAACGGCGATGTGCTCTAAGGCGTGGACCGACTTTTCGGTAAACAGCCATATTGTCGAAGTATCCTGCAATAAGGCCTGACAAAAATAAGCAAACTCCAGCTATGGCTGCATGCGGAACTGCCAAAGAGGTGAAGGGATTTAGGCTGTGCAACAAATAAGTTGCTTTAGTATGAGTTAATAAAGGCTCATCAAGATAGAACTGCCAAGCAAAAGTAATGAGCGCGGCAGTAGGAATCGCAATTGAAATATTGCCTAAAATAGCAATAAATTGTGTTCGAATAATATTAATAATCAGAGCTGCTAACTCTGCAATTTGAGCTGTTTTAGAGCCTTTGCGTTGTTGTACAGTTGCAGCAAGGGCAGCAGCAGTCATTGCGGGTTGTTTGGTTGCAACTGTGAAATGCAGAACATGAATCAGAATGAACCCTAGAGAATAATTCATACTGAAAGTAAAGGCTTGCATGAGCGGAGCCATGGTCATTCTTGCTGCAAGAATTTTTAAAGATGCCATACAGGCAATAATGACACCCGCTCCAGCGGCAGCTTTATACATGCCCCAGAAACCTTTTGTATCGGTACTTACATAATGTTCGCCTGTTCGGCTAGCATTTTCAGTCACTTGAAAGGCAATGAGTTCACTTGTCGTACTTAATAAAGAGCGAACACTTTTTTCACTGTAGTGCGCCTTGGTTAAATCGGAAATAAGATGTCCTAAAGAGACATATTTTCCTTTACTGTTATCTACAACCAAATAAAGCAGTAATTCAATTCGGTCGAGGCACTGCTCAAGTAACGACAGTAAATAAGTCAAACTTAAGCTAACACCAATTCTTTTGGTAGCACGACGAATCTTTAAAACCACATCCCGACATTGTTCCAGCATAACAAATGCTTGGGATGCATCCGGAGGAGAAATAACTGCAATTTCATGTTCAGAAAGTTCTTGTTTTTTGTACTTTTCGATAAACTCAATAATTTCACGGTTCTGAACTAAAAATGGTGATTCATATTCAGTTAATTCCGGTTGAGCATTAATAAATTCAGGGTAAAGGCCAATTCCACTAATTCGATAAGTTAAGACGGTAATTGCTTTAATCATTTCACTTTGAATGACAAGCTTTTCATCTACATTACTTTGGCTTTGTCCAATAAGACTGAATAAATTTGCCCAATCTTCATCATCAATATTATTGAGCCAGATTTTGTCACTTTCTAAATAAAAAATTCGACCAATTAATATTTTGAGTTGGCTTGCATCTTCGATTAACGGTAAAAAATGTGCTCCGAGTCTTTGCCCGAGTTGGTTCCAGAAACCATCTAAAGATAAAATTCCGCTATCGGCATACAAGCTGACTTGTTTATAACGATTAATTATACGTAATAAAAAAGTTTGTAGTAGGAAGGGGGCTGTAGGTGTGCGTAATAGGCTCTCAATTAAAGCCTGTATTTTTTGCTTTATCTCATCCGTATCATGAGGATCGGCTGGACGAATGGCATTGACTAATTCAATGATTGGATTTTCATCAATGACAGCTTGAGTATCCTCAAGCTGTTTATGTATTTTTAAAAAATGATCTGAAAAATTTATATGCATAGGCAAAATAATATCTATTGTATTCGATGTAACGCAAGCTGAGTTAAGTTAATCAAAGCCTGACGATATGGTGTATCGGGTAGGTTTGATAAAGCTTGCAGTGCTGCTTCTGTTTCTTCTTGGGCACGTTGGTGACAATAATCTAAAGCACCAGACTTCTGTACAATTTCTATAACTTGAGATAATTGGTCCACTCCACCAGTTGCGATACTGCGACGAATAATCGCATGCTCATCACCTGTTGAGTGTGCTAATGCAGAAATTAACGGTAAAGTTGGCTTACCTTCCATTAAATCATCACCAATATTTTTACCTAATGTTTCAGCATCTGAAGTGTAGTCTAAAATATCATCAATAATTTGGAATGCATTACCAAAATGACCGGCAAATAATCTCAAAGGTTCACGATACGCTTCTTGTCCAGCCAAAATAGCAGCGCCTTCTGTAGCCAGTTCAAACAGACGAGAAGTTTTACCGTGAATAATTTTTAAATAAGTTTCTTCTGTTGTATCTGGTTGATGTTGCGATTGAAGTTGTAATACTTCACCTTCCGCAATTTCACATGTACCTGTTGAAAAGTCTTTCAATAAAGTCATGTTGTTTAAATCGACCAGTAAATCGAAAGCACGTGCAATGAGGAAGTCACCGACTAATACGGCTGTCTGATTGTTCCATGTCGCATTTGCTGTAGGTCGACCACGACGAAGCCCAGATTCATCTACCACATCATCATGGACTAATGTCGCGGTATGCAACATTTCAATGATTGCAGCCAGACGCTGTGCGTTTGCCATGTTATCTAGGCCACATGCGCGAGCAGCGAGTAGGCACATGATTGGGCGCATACGTTTTCCGCCAGCCTCAACAACATGTTTGCTGACAGACATGACTAAACCGACTTTTGAGCTAATTCCTTCATTAATCAAGTGATCCATCGCAGCAAAGTCTGAGGCAACAGGCGCAAGAATGTCTTGCTTGAAATCGATGACCATATGAAGAAAAACCCCGTATTGGTAGATAAGTGGCGTTAGTGTATCAAGTAAAGGTGTGTTGCACAGGTTAACAAGTGGCTGATATTAATCATTTCTATTGTCTTTATGCGTTCTTTGTTCTTTATTTAAGCAAAACATGATATTTCCGGCAAAACAATAAATTTAATGACATCAGCATTAATACAACTTGTTCTTGTCGCAATTTGTGTCTGGAACTGTATTTTAATTTTCATTCAGAATCAATGAAAACTGCTAAATTCCAATCTAAGCTGCTCGTTGATTTTGTAAAAATAGGGCAATAGACTTTACTGATAAATAGAAAATACTTGTCGTTTGATCAAATTTCACTTAAAATCTGTCGCCTTATATAACCCCAGTGGCGAGCGTTTTAAGATCGATATATCCCTTATCGGCACGTCGACACGGGCTAATTGGAGTACATTATGTACGCAGTAATCCAAAGCGGTGGTAAACAGCACCGTGTAGTTGAGGGTGAAACCCTTAAAGTTGAATTATTGAAAGCTGAATCTGGCGCGACTATTACATTTGATGATGTATTAATGGTTGTAAACGGTGACAGCATTCAAATCGGTGCTCCAGTTGTAGCTGGCGCTAAAGTAACTGCAGAAGTGGTTGGTCATGGTCGTCACGACAAAATCCGCATTATCAAAATGCGTCGTCGTAAACACTACCGTAAACAACAAGGTCACCGTCAATGGTTCACTGAGTTGAAAATTACTGGTATTTCAGGCTAATCACGAGGAGTAAGAGACATGGCAACTAAAAAAGCCGGTGGATCGACGAAGAACGGTCGTGATTCAAACCCAAAAATGTTAGGTGTTAAAGTTTACGGCGGTCAAGCTGTAACTGCTGGTAACATCATCGTTCGTCAACGTGGTACAGAGTTCCACGCTGGTGCAAATGTTGGTATGGGCCGTGACCATACTTTATTTGCTACTGCTGACGGCGTAGTAAAATTCGAAGTGAAAGGTCAATTTGGCCGTCGCTACGTAAAAGTTGAAACTGTTTAAGTTTTAGCTTCAAAAAAAGCCCACATTTTGTGGGCTTTTTTTATGGAATCTAATCTGGTTTATCTTCATCATGATGAATGAAATTCTACAAACAACATGAATAACATAACAAAATATCTTATTTTCTCAATGATTAGCACAGAGTTTGTCGGTTAATATGAGTCTTGAATTAAGAGCTTGCTAATTTTTTATAACTTTGAAAGATGGCAAGTTGTCTTACAGCAACTAAAAAGGTGATGACATGAATATGCTTCGTAAAACTATGTGTGCTATTACACTCAGCGCGTCAGTGCTTGCTCCTGTAATGAGTACTACAGTGTTTGCTGCGCCTGTAGCAGCACCGGAGCAACAGGCAATTGGGAACCTAGTTAATCAGTTATCAGGATTACAGCGTTTAACTGCCGATTTTGAACAAACAACGAAAGCCAATACAAAAACTGTGGCACAGAAAAAGAGTTTAAGTGCACAGCATATGAACCAGACATTCAAAGGCTCAATGAAAGTTGAACGCCCTGGGAAATTTTATTGGGAAACGGTGAGTCCGTCTAAACAAACGATTGTAACGAGTGGGAAAACAGTTTGGATTTATGACCCAGATTTACAACAAGCTGTACGTCAAAGCTTAGATGATCAGGTTGCAGATACACCAGCATTATTATTATCTGGTAATACCAATCAAATCATGAAGTCTTATCGTGTAACACAGCCAGATAAATCTAAATTATATTTCACATTATTCCCTAAAAAAGAAGATGGTGCTTTCCAAAGCTTAACGATTAGTTTTGGAGCAAATAAAGCCCCTACGCTTATGGTGTTACAAGACTCATTAGGCCAGACTACCTATGTGCGCTTTAAAAACGTGAAAGTAAATGCTTCAATTCCAGCATCTGTCTTTAACTTTACGCCACCAAAAGGCACAGATGTTATTGACCAATAATTAATCCTTCTCAAAAAAGCTACCTTTCACGGTAGCTTTTTTTATATTAGAGAGATAGATACATTTCTTAACCCCGTCTTATTCTTACGCTTTGTATAGTGATAGAGGTAAATTCATGGGGATTATTATGCGACTTTACGATAAGAAAATTATTTGTATTCTTCCATTAATGGCTGCAATGGCAATTGTGAGTGGTTGCCAACCCAAGTCGGCAGCTAAAGAGGAGCAAGCCGCTTCGACTGCAAAAGTTAAAGAGACAAAAGAGGTTGGCGTGCCTGTAATTCAGGCAAAAGTAATCCCAGTAAAATTGCCGAAATCAAAAGTTTGTTTAGAAGATGGTTGTACAGAGTATGACTTTCAAACAGTACAAACTAATCAAAAGTGGATTAATGATTACTTTACCAATCGTATAAAGAAAGCAGATCCGAATGCTTTTGCAAATTTAGCTGATCAGCCAGTCGATGTACCTGAAGGTGAGCCTCGTTCGAGTCAAAGTGCAATTTATGTCCGTTATTTAGGGCAAAATTATAACCTTGCAACTTTTGCATTCCAGACCTATTCATATTCTGCTGGTGCAGCACATGGCATGTCTCATCAAGAATTCGTGAATTTTGATTTATTAAATAAAAAGCACATTACTGTTGCCGAACTTATTCAGCCAGATGTGGAAAAGCAATTAGTTGATTCACTTTTTGATGCGAATACCAATTGGCTTCAAGAGCACAATATTGGCCGTGAAAAACTGCAATTAAGTGATAATTTCTACTATGGCGCTAATGGTATTGTTTTTGTCTATCCGATCTATGAATTAGCTTCTTATGCAGAAGGGATGACTGAATTAACATTGCCATATTCTGAGGCAGCTAAGTTCATTAAACCTGAGTATTTGCCAAGTGTGCCAAACTATAACTTGTAAAATAGGTGATCTATTCTAACAATTGTGTGAAAGCTATTCGTTATGAAGATGATCACTATATTTTTTAGTGTGAAGGCCTTACACTATAGCCAGTTTTTTACCCATATTATGATTGATTATGATCGACCCTAAGTTACTCAGAAATAATATTGAAGCCGTTAATGCGGCTTTGGCAAAACGTGGTGTTCAATTAGATGTTCAAGAATGGGCTTCTTTAGAAACTCACCGTAAAGATTTGCAATCAAAAACTGAAAAATTGCAGGCAGAACGTAATGCCGGTGCAAAACAAGTGGGTCAGATTAAAAAATCCGGTGGCGATGCTTCTGAAATCATGGCGCGTATGCAAGCCATTGGTGATGAAATCAAAGCTGCTGAAGTTGCGTTGTCAGAGCTACAAAACGAGATTGAGCAAAAAGCGCTTAGCATTCCTAACTTACCAGATGAATCTGTTCCTGCTGGTAAAGATGAAGATGATAACGTTGAAATCTCAAAATGGGGCACGCCTCGTCAGTTTGCTTTTGAAATCAAAGATCATACTGATTTAGGTGAGTGGATGGGTGGTTTAGAGTTCGAAACTGCTACTAAATTGACTGGTTCACGTTTTAGCGTATTGAAAGGTTCTTTAGCACGCTTACAACGTGCATTAACACAGTTCATGCTCGATACCCATACTTTAAAGAATGGCTATACAGAAGCTTATGTACCGTATTTGGTAAATGCTGATTCATTACGTGGTACTAGTCAGTTGCCGAAATTTGAAGAAGACTTATTTAAACTTCAAGGCGAAAAAGAGTATTACCTCATCCCTACAGCAGAAGTTCCCATCACTAATTTTGTTCGCGATGAGATTATTGATAGCGAACGCTTGCCATTAAAATATGCTGCGCATACGCCTTGTTTCCGTAGCGAAGCAGGTTCTTATGGTCGCGATACACGTGGTTTAATTCGTCAGCACCAGTTTGACAAGGTTGAAATGGTGCAAATCGTTAAACCTGAAACCTCTATGCAAGCACTTGAAGAACTCACTGCACATGCTGAGGGCATTTTACAGGCACTTGGTTTGCCATACCGCAAAATTTTGCTCTGTGGTGGTGATATGGGTTTCGGTGCGACTAAAACTTACGACTTAGAAGTTTGGGTTCCAAGTCAAAATACTTACCGTGAAATCTCAAGCTGCTCTAATATGGGTGATTTTCAGGCGCGCCGCATGAAAGCACGCTACAGAATGGATCAAAAGAAGATCGAATTGGTGCATACTTTAAATGGTTCTGGTCTTGCGGTTGGACGTACTTTGCTTGCTGTAATGGAAAATTACCAACGTGAAGACGGTTCTATCGAGGTTCCAGAAGTATTACGCCCATATATGGGTGGTTTAACATTTATTGATTAAGCTTTGCATCTAAATTGTGCACGGTTTTTGCTTAAACATAATCAGATGATTAATGTAGAGGTTTAAGGTGGATATTTTTCCAATCTCTTTAAAGTTGCAAGAGCAACGTTGTCTGATTGTGGGTGGTGGGCATATTGCGTTGCGCAAAGCAAACTTATTAGCCAAAGCAGGAGCAGTAATTGATATTATTGCTCCTGCAATTGAAGAGCAGCTTTTACAGTTAGTCAAAACGACAGGTGGGCAGTATTTTGCTGAGCCCTTTGTCGAAAAAATATTAAATACGCCTTATCGCTTAGTGATTGCTGCGACTAATGATGCACAAGTGAATAAAGCCGTTTTTGAACAATGTGAAGCGCGTAACTTGCTGGTTAATAGTGTAGATGATATTCCACACTGCCGTTTTATGGTTCCAGCCATTATTGACCGTTCTCCATTGATCATTTCTGTTGCCTCAAATGGCGCATCGCCAGTCTTATCTAGACAACTTCGTACTCAAATAGAAACAATAGTTCCACATGGTATGGGGAAACTCGCTGAGTTTTCAGGTCAATGGCGTAAGCAGGTAAAAGAAAAGATTACTAACCCCGATGAGCGTCGAATCTTTTGGGAAAACTTATATGCCAGTCCATTAAAAGAACAAGTTTTTAATGACAATCTGGATGTGGCAAATGATTTAATTCAGCAAGCCTTAACAGAATGGACCGCGCCTAAAGGTGAGGTTTACTTGGTAGGTGCTGGGCCGGGTGACCCTGAGCTACTGACATTAAAAGCATTACGTCTTATGCAACAAGCAGATGTTGTGATTTATGATCGTTTGGTGTCTGAACCCATCTTAGAGCTTTGCCGCCGTGATGCGACTAAGATTTATGTCGGTAAAGCCCGTTCAAATCACTCGGTTCCACAAGATGGTATTAATGCTCTACTGGTTGAATATGCTCAACAGGGAAAACGTGTTTGTCGTTTGAAGGGTGGTGATCCGTTTATCTTTGGCCGTGGTGGCGAAGAGATTCAAGAGCTGGTTGAAGCAAATGTCACTTTCCAAGTAGTACCAGGTATTACGGCAGCCTCAGGCTGTTCCGCTTATGCGGGTATTCCACTAACACATCGTGACTATGCACAAAGTGTCCGTTTCTTAACTGGGCATTTAAAGGAAGGTTCACCTGAACTTCCTTGGAATGAACTGGTTTATGAAAATCAAACTTTAGTTTTATATATGGGATTGGTTGGATTAGAGCGCATTTGTGAGCAACTTATTGCTCATGGTCAACGTGCTGATATGCCAGTGGCTTTAATCTCTAAAGGAACCACACCAGAACAGAAAGTTATCGTTGGAACATTAGCCGATATTGCGACTAAAGTGTCTGAACATCATATCGTAGCGCCGACTTTAACCATTATTGGTGAAGTAGTGAGTTTACGTGAACAGTTAAAATGGCAATAAGTTCATCTGAATTTATTGTTTGTTATTAAAGTCGAGAAAATTTGTGATTCATGTTGTCCTATACGAGCCTGAAATTCCTGCCAATACAGGCAATATCATTCGTTTATGTGCTAATACGGGCGCACAGTTGCATTTAGTCAAACCCTTGGGTTTCGAGCTAGATGATAAAAAGCTCAAGCGTGCAGGATTGGATTATCATGAATGGGCACGTATGCAGATTTGGGACGATATTGAACTATGTCTTGCAGACTTAAAAGCTAAAGGTGTTGAGCATGTTTTTCCGCTCACTACTAAAGGTTCTGCAACCCCGCATACAGTTGATTTAAACCGACCTGTAGCTTTATTGATGGGACCAGAAACACGTGGTTTGCCTGAACATGTTCGCTTAATGTTTCCGCAAGAACAATGGATTCGGTTGCCGATGGCTGAAAACTCAAGAAGTTTAAATTTGTCTAATGCCACAGCCGTCATTGTTTATGAAGCATGGCGTCAGCAAGGTTTCAAAAACTTAGGATAACTGACTAAGTTTTAAATAAAAATAAGGCCACAATAATGGCCTTATTTGTTGTTAGATTTCTTATTTAGGGAAAACCACACCACTTGCTAAATCATAGTTGGTCGGTGAGTTGGTATAAACTGAGCCAAGTCGGACAGCAAAGAACCATCCTAATTTGCCTTGATCTTGAATACGGTTTTCAACGATATAAGGCTCATCTAACTCATATGCTGCATCTTCTGCAAAGACTTTATATTCAATAGGTCCTGTATTTTCACTGTCACGTTCAAATAGATAACCATCAACATTAAAGAAACCAATATTATTACTGGCATCAACAAGTCGATAACCTTCTGCAGCTTGTTCTTTAAGAAGTTTTTCAAGCTTTATTGCATCATCTTTGTTAAATGGAATATGTTGTGGAACTTCAAAATAACGATAAGCATAAGTACCGTTATGCGTACTACTATTTACACATGTTGGTACGTAGAATGTGCCATTTGTTGTACCGTTATTGGTAAATGTCGAGTTTGCGTAGAGTAATTTGCACCCTTGCGCACCAAGTTCATTGAAAGCATTTAAGATGCTAGTCCGAGAAGTATTTGTTAAGAATCTGTTGGAATAGGCGTAGGTTGCTGGTTTTTTATCATTTTTTACAAATAAATATTTGTTTGTGTTTGATGCCACTTCTCCAAATGAAAGTTTATATATATAGCCTAAGCTACCTTGTTTGTTTAATTCATTGACCCATAGTAAATAACGATTTGCCACTGATGTCGTTTTAACATCAACCGTTTTATAGGTATATGTGTCAGTGGATTTATTATTTTTAACATACAGATTTTTATACAGTGTAAAACTTCCATCGGGATCGTCTAATTCCACTGATGGAGTAAGAAGAGCATAGCCTTGACGCCCTTGGTCATTGAGTTGGCTTAATACGTCTGCCCAAGATTCTTTATTATCTCCGAATCTATAAGTGGCTGTTGCAAGTACTTGGGTTGGTTTTTGCATACTTGCTGGAGGAGTAGTTTTGGTGAAACATGTATTTGTCAGATCAAAGTTTGCTTGCTGTAGATAATTATGTATTGCACTTGGCTCATCTGTAGGTACTAAACAGAATTGATTTGCATTTTTAAAGCCCAGAATGGCTGGTTGTTTCTGAGTTAATTTTCCTGCAACTACAAGCTGCCAATCTACCTTGTTATAACTTGAAGTTTGTACAGTTTGTGGCGCTCCAATATTTGAAACCAGACTAAAATCTGTAGCTTGGCGGTAACTTGCCACAATGTTGCCAGTACAGTTTGCTTCATTCTCATAGCGTACGGTTTCACTGGCAAATCGCACACTGTTATCAGAAACTTTAATAACATTCATTTTTAGAGCAGAGCCATTAATACAAGCTCCTTTACCTGCTAGCCAACTTCCAACGAAGCGATCTGCTACCGTTGTTGGTGTTGGTGTTGGTGTTGGTGTTGGTGTTGGTGTTGGTGTTGGTGTTGGTGTTGGTGTTGGTGTTGGTGTTGGTGTTGGTGTTGGTGTTGGTGTCGGTGTTGGTGTTGGTGTTGGTGTCGAATCATTATCGTCAGACCCACACCCACTTAATGCTAGAAAAATCAAAGCAATGCTGCTTCCTTTTACTATGTTATTCATCACGTAAGCCCTTTTTTTATAAAAATGTGAAAATTTAACATTTTTAAAATAGATCAATTATAATGCAGTTGTAAAGATCAAATTTGAAAAAAGGTTCAACATGGCAGCTTACAATCAAATTGAAATATTCCAACAAAGCCAGAAATGGTTTGATCAGTTGCCATTTGAATGGAAAAAATGGCTTGAAGAAAATTTAGAAAAAGGATGTTCGATCGAGCAATTAGTCGATGTTTTAAAAGAAAATGGATTTGGATTAACTTTTCAAACGAGTGAGCCGAATTTCCTAAGCTTATCTGACCAAGATCAGGAATGGATAATTGAACAAATTTTGAATGAGGTGCCATCTGCGGAAATAGTGAAAAGATTGGTAGAGCGGGGGCTTCATCGGCAACAAGTAGAAGAATATTTAGGTAATTTAGAAAATAATCAGTTATATAAAATTCTTAAGAAAAAGCACCACCAATTTAAGAAACGTGAGTGGTTAATAGAAACTTTAGACCAACTGGCCCAGCTAGATTCGAATTACTGTAAAGATATACCTTCAATCCCTGCACCAATCTTCTCAGATTTTATTAAAGATTATTACAGTCAACACCGTCCTGTGATTTTGAAAAAAGGGGTAGAGCACTGGCCTGCTTTACATAAGTGGACACCTGAATATTTTGCAACTCAATTTGGTCAGCATTTAGTTGAAGTTCAAATGAATAGAAATAAAGATGAGCAATTTGAAAGGCACTCTCCTTTGTTAAAGCAGACCATGAAAATGTCGGAGTTTGTATCAAAAGTTATGTCTGTCGAAGCGAGCAACGATTTCTATATGACTGCAAATAATGCGACCAATAGCCATCAAATGCTTCAGGAATTATTTTTAGATATAGGCGATTTTGCAGATGGCTACAGCAACTTGGCTTTAAAAGATGAGCGTAGTTTTTTATGGTTCGGGCCGAAGGGAACCTTTACGCCCTTGCATCACGATTTAACGAATAATATGTTAGTTCAAATTTATGGGCGCAAAAAAGTAACTTTGATTCCGGCTTTGCAAGTACCTCATCTATATAACGATCATTGGGTGTTTAGTGAGCTGAGTAATCCAAATGAAATTGATTTTAAAAAATATCCTTTAGCAAAATCGATTACCCCAGTGGAATGTATTTTGAATGCAGGGGAAGCTTTGTTTATCCCTATTGGTTGGTGGCATAGTGTAGAAAGTCTGGATGTTTCAATGAGTATTTCTTTTACCAATTTTAATGCGCCAAATCATTTTGTTCATCGGTTTCCAAAGGAGGCCTAAGAATGAAAATTGCATCTTAAACCGTTCAGTGTGACAATTGCTCAGCTCATACTGTTTTTCAAAGATGAAGGAAAATTGTTAACTTATGTCGACACTCCAAACGAATAATGCAGAACTTAACCAAAAGCAGGTATTGCAGTTAATGGAATATCTGACGCAATGGTTAATTCGTTCGGGAGTTGGATATAACGACTTTGTTACTGCTTTAAAACCCGTTTTCTATCAGCAGTCTTTAGCTGAGCTAGAACGTATAGATCAAAAAACTACTGATTCGGCAGTTAGTCTACTTTCTGGTTTACATCGTAAAGATGTTAGTGCTTTTAAAAAAGCGACACAGGCTGGGCAGCCTTTAACTGAAGCAAAAGTAGCAGAGCCAGTGAGTGTTCCTGCTCGGGTGATTGGTTTATGGCTTGCAGAGGGCTTAGCAGAAAAAATTCCTTTTATTAGCCAAGATCAGATTAGCTTTGAAAGTTTGGTAAAGAAAGTTTCAACCGAAAAACATCCAAGATCTATTTTGAATGAACTTGAGCGTTTAAATATAGTGAAAGAAGAAGATGGTATTGTATCGTTACAGCAGCGAAGTTTTATGCCTGATGTAGAGCAATTCGAGGTCCGAAAATTATTAACGAATAACTTAGAGGCACATTTAGCTGCCGGGGTTCATAATTTATTTCAGCCAGAAAAAGAACCCTATTTAGAACAAGCAATTTTTGCTGATGAACTAACAGATGAATCGATCACTTTACTCAAAGAAGCAAGTTTACGCTTATGGGAAGATCTATCACTACAAGTACTCAAGTTAGCCATTGAACGTTGTGCACTCGATGAAGGAAAAGAGGGTGCAACCAAAACTTTCCGTTTCGGAGCTTATCAATATGACTAAAACAACTTATAAAAAATTAATAATATCCATGAGCTTCATTATGATAGGCAGCCTTTTGACTGCTTGCGGAGAGGATTTATTCGCAGGTGGTGCCAGTTTGGGTGGGTCAGGATATCCAACTAAACCCGGTAAACCAGGTGATTATGAAACTCCCGCCGATGGAGATAAAGGTGACTCAAAAGATAATGAAATTTGGTTACCTGCACCAAGTGAAGATGACTGTAATGGCTTGCATCGTAAATTAGAATTTCTTAATAATGTAACAAGAGAACCAATTGAAAAAGAAACAGTTTTTAAATACGCACAGCAATTAACTTTGAACGGTACTCTTGCTTTACAGATTACTCAAACGAATATGGGCTTAGAAAAAATACAAGAACGACAACCTGCTTGTCATGTACCTTTAGAACTCTATTTACTTGGAAATACCAAACGTTCTTATCCGGAAAATGATTGTAAAGAGACTCAAATATATGAGTATCAACCTACTGAAACAAAAACGTTTATTGTTAATTATCCCGCATTTGAAGTCATGAATGGTACTTGGAAATATGGTCTGGAAAGTACCTATTTGAAAAATAATCAGGAGTTAAAACAATGCGAACCTTTAACGATTCAATTTAAAATAAGTGCGCCACCTGATCCGATTAAAATCAATTAAGTTGAGTCAACTTTAAGATAAGAACAAAGCTTAATCGATAAAGTTCAATAAAATTTTAAAGAAAGCATGAGTTAAGCTTGCTCTAGCACTTTTTCATCATAAGTTATTTGGGCTGCTAAAACCTGTTCAATATTGGTTTCGGCCCATTCCTTTAATTGGAACGCCATTGAAGCTACATTTTGCCCTAAAGAAGTAAGTGAGTAATCAACGCGAATTGGGGATGTATTCTGGATTTTACGCTCGATGAAACCGTCTCTTTCCAGCATTTTTAACTTCTGTGATAAGACTTTAGGTGAAATGCCTTGAATATTCTTTTTGAGCAAATTGAAGTGCTGAGTTTCTTCTTCAAGAACATTTAAAATCAATAAAACCCATTTATCTGCAATTTTTTCAAAAAATAGACGAGCAGGGCAATGTTGTTGAAAAATATTATATTTTAGACATTCATTCATACCATTTACCTATAATTTTTTGAAAAATTACACTAGTTACCAACTAGTAACTAATTGACACCTAGTTTCTAAAATATATCATAAAGTGGAATTTAATAAAACAAAGGTTTGCTCCCATGTCTAACTCTAATATCGCGGTTGTATATTTCTCTGGTTATGGCCACACAAAAGTTGTTGCTGAAACGTTTGCAAACGAGATTAATGCTCAGCTCATCCAGATTGATCAGGAGGGGAATATTACTGATCAAGATTGGCAGACATTAAATGATGCGAAGGGGATTGTTTTTGGTGCTCCGACTTATATGGGTACAGCACCATGGCAGTTTAAAAAGTTTGCTGATGCAACTTCAAAAGTATGGTTTACACGTGGCTGGCAAGATAAAGTATTTGCAGGTTTTACAAACAGCGCGAGCTTAAATGGGGATAAGCAAGTAACTCTTATCCAATTACAAACTTTAGCAGCACAGCATGGGGGGATTTGGGTGAGTCTTGGTTTATTACCTGCAAATACAAAAAACGCAACACGTGAAGATGTAAACAACTTAGGTGGTTCAGTTGGGCTTTTAGTTCAATCGCCTTCAGATGCAAGTGTGGAAGAAATTCCGACAGGTGATCTGGAAACAGCAAAAGTTTATGCTCAACGTGTACAAAGCATTGTGAATAAAATTTACGGTTAATTTGACCATAAAAAAGGCGCTTAAAGCGCCTTTTTTATTACTCATGCTCGTTATGTTGCGGAGCGTTATATTTGAAGCCTTTGGTTTTATAGGCAAGATAACCTACACCAATCACGGCCCAAGCTAAGCCAATTTGTAAGGCAAGCTTATCAATCTCTAACCACATCATAAACACACTGGCAAAACCAAGCGTTGGTATAACAATATAATTGATGATGTCTTTAAGCGTTTTATTTTTGCCATCTCTTAATGCGTAGCGTGAAATTACAGAGAAGTTAACAAAACTAAAAGCAGTTAAGGCACCAAAACTAATCAAGTTAACAATATGCTCAAGATCTAAAAAGCCAGCAGATAACGCAACTACACCAACAATAAGAATGTTGTAAGTTGGGGTGTGCAATTTTGGACTGATATGACCAAATAATTTCTTGTTGATGACCCCATCGCGTCCCATCACATACATTAAACGTGATACACCCGCATGGGCAGAAATACCTGATGCCATCACAGCGACTACAGCAAAATATAAAACCAAAGTTTTAAACATCAGACTACCAATCGCAGCGACCATCACAGGTTGTGATTCATCTAAAGGATTAAAGTAAGTGTTTGGGTTACTTGGGAAATATAATTGGATGAAGTAAGTACTTACAATGAAAATAATACCTGCAAGTAATGCTGTAGAAAAAATAGCTTTTGGTAGCGTTTTTTCTGCATCTTTTGTTTCTTCAGCAAGAGAAGATAAAGCATCAAAACCGGTAAAAGAGAAGCACAGTACAGTTGCACCAGCAATTAAAGCACTTACAGACGTCATATCGTTCCAAAAAGGAGTTAATGACCACAATGCCGCTTTATCTGGATTTAAAGTTCCATCTGCATATACACCTTGGGTAAGTAAGATATATACTTGATAAACAAAATAAAAAATTACGCCAAGCTGAATAACAACAATCGTACTGTTAAAACGTGCGACGAACCGTGCACCAAATAAATTAATAACAGTCATGAGCGTTGTTAAACCAATCACCCATAACCAGTTATTTACTTCTGGAAAAAGAGCTCTTAGGTAAATATCTGCCAAGATAATATTAACAAGCGGTGACAGTAGATAGTCTAACCAAGAAGACCAACCCACCATAAAGCCAACATTAGGATGAATTGATTTTTGAGCATATGTATAGGCCGACCCTGAAGAAGGGTAGCGCTTAATCATATGTCCATAACTGATCGATGTTAATAAGATTGCGACTAATGCAAAAATGTAGGAAGTTGGTACATGACCACCACTTCGTTCTGACACTAAACCAAAAGTATCAAATAACGTTAATGGCTGAATGTAAGCTAAACCAATAATAACAATATGCCAAAGTACAAGATTCTTTTGAAGCTTGCCTGTTGGTTTAGTCCCAGATAAATTTGTCAACGGCGTTATCCTCATAATCGTTGATCAAGGATCAGCTTGGTGTTAAGGATCGTTTGAGACGAACGATCCCCCCTACAGAAAAAGATAAAGTGCGCCAATCTATCCTAAATTGATGCAAATTGTCAGTACTTTCATCGATTTTTTAGCAAATTTTTTGCCATATTTCCAAATAAAAAGATGAATAAAAATTCACAGTTATAAAAAAGACCTGATTTTATATAAAAATCAGGTCTTTAGTGTTAAGTCTCGAGCTTAGCTTATCGAATTACCATGCCTTTTGTAAGATCTCTCGGATATCTTTTAAGCTTGCTTCTTTCGGGTTGTAAATAATTGAGCCATCATTTAGTGCTTTTTCTGCAACTTCATCAAGCTGTGCTTCTGTTACTTTACCTGTTTCACGTAGAGTGCGTGGTAACTTTGTTAAAGTAAATAGGCGATCACGCATTGCTAAGATAGTCGTAATTGCTCTATCTGCGCGCTGGCTTGCTGGAGTTTGTGCATAAATATCTGCACCAGCGAGTGGCAATAATAACTCACCAATTTTCTGACCATTTATTTGTTTATTATATTCAAGCACATATGGTAAGAATAAATTCATGCATAAACCGTGGGGCAGGTGGGCAACAGCACCTAAAGCATGCCCTAGAGAGTGAACTAGGCCGACCATTGAGTTAGAAAATGCAATACCTGCCATTGTTGAAGCTTGAGCTAGCTCTAAACGACCTTGAGCATCATTTGGGTTTTCTAAGACATTAAATAGATTTTCACTAATCTTTTTAATTCCTGCACTTGCATAAGCATCACTCAATGGATTCGCAGCCATACATGTATATGCTTCAACACAATGCGTTAACGCATCCATACCTGTCATTGCAGTTAAATGAGGAGGCAATGTAAGCGTCATGCGTGGATCTAAAATTGCAGCATGTGGCATTAAATAATAAGAAGCGAATGCTAACTTAACATTCTTTTGAGTATCTGAAACCACAGCGACCATCGTTACTTCTGAGCCAGTACCCGAAGTTGTTGGAATCACAAAAAATGGTTTTAATGGTTTCGGTAGGTTATGAGCACCTGCATATTGCAATAAGTCATTTCCACCTTCAGATACCAAAATGTTGGTTGCTTTAGATGTGTCTATAACTGAACCGCCACCTACAGCAATAATCGCATCACATTTGTTTGTACGATAAGCTTCTGCTGCAAGACGAACGACTTCTAAACTCGAATCGGGTGGTACATCATCAAAAACATGACCAATGACAGCATCAGTTGTGCTAAATGCAGCTTCAATCGGATTTAATAACCCATTTGCGCGAACACCCTTATCTGTAATGATAAGAGGACGTTTTGCACCTAAAGTCGCAAGCTCAAACGGAATATGTTCTAACGCAGCATTACCAGCAATGACTTTTACAGGACAAAAAAATTCGTAATATGGTTTGGCCATGTTATGCGCTCCGCTTGAAATAGGACTTGGCTACTTTTAAGTAAATATTTGCAGCCTCGTTGAATTTTTCTTTTAGGGTAAGTTCGGTTGGGTATTCTTTGACTGCTAGGGAAGCAACCAATTTAGGTAAAATAAGAGATTCCATTTTATTTAGGCAGCGTACCAAGCGGATCGCAGCAGATACATCACCATCGGCAATCATTCGATCATTGGCAAATGCCTGAGCAGTACTTTCTTGAAAAGAAAACACTAAAAAGGCATGAGTGACATGTTTGAATGTAATCGTTAAATCTGGTTTTTTTTCAGCTCTTTCAAGTAGCTCTAACTGTTTGTCTTCTGTCACTCGAGCAAAAAATGCTGGTCCATTTGGGAAAACATTCATTGAAAGTACAAAGTGAACAGGAAATTTAGATACTTCCTCTTGTATTTCATTGTCCACTTGACTTGCCATGACTAAGCCACGACCAATAACATCCATCATGAGCTTAACGTAGGCAAGTTGCAGAGTCGGCTTTACCGCTTTTGTCGAAATCACTCGCGTATCCCTTGTTAAAATTATGCGAAAGCAAATTTAGAGTAATTACTCTAATCCATTTTTATTTCATCGCAAAGCGATTTATTCATATTTGACTTTAGGGTCATTAAAGTACCCAGTGCTATTAATATACTCAATAAAGTCCTGACAAAGTTGACCAAATGATGGATAAGGAGTCACTAAATCTTGTATCCGTACCATTTCTAAGCCTGCATAACCGCAAGGATTGATTGTTTGGAACCCAGTTAAGGCACAGTCCAGATTGAGTGCTAACCCATGGTAACTACGGCCACGACGAATTTTAAAACCTAAGGAACCAATCTTGCGGCCATCTACATATACTCCGGGTGCGTCAGGCTTGGCATAAGCTTCAATTCCATATTTTTTCAAAACATCTATCATGAATTGTTCAGCAAAACTGACCAATGTGCGTACGTTCCATTTTAGACGATTAAGATCAAACATGAAGTAAGCGACGAGTTGACCTGGACCATGCCAAGTCACTTGCCCGCCACGGTCAGTTTGTACTATAGGAATGTCTGATGAAATTAGGATATGTTCTGGTTTACCAGCTTGACCTTGAGTTAACACATTATGATGTTGAAGTAACCACAGCTCATCAGGCGTATCTTGATCACGCTCGTTTGTTAAGAGTTTCATGGTTTCAAATTTGCTTTGATAATCTTGTAAATCGTTCCATTGCCGAATGATCAAGTTGGGTTTATCAAGGCTCATCACAAAATATTCCTATAAGTTAGTTCATGCGGCGCCAGTTAATATCTGCAAGATAGAAGCCGAAAACCTTGTAATTTTAAAGGATTTTATAAGAGGAATTCTAAATCTTTGTATGGTTTTTTCACGATAGATTGGTTTTAAAATTTCCAAAAAAATACCACAGTAAGAATGTCTGACTGTGGTATTGATTGAAGAACTTAAAATTAAAGCGCAGTTCTAATCTGCGGACAAGCAGCCAAGTCAGCATAAAGTGCATGAACTTGTTCCAATTCTTCAAAGCGCAATTGTGCTGTTAAAGAATGATACTTGCCGGTGCGAGATTCTTGAACTTTTAGTGTTGTATGGTCGAAGTCTGGAAAATGTTTTACCAAAATATCGAGTACAGCAACACGTAATTCTTCACCCGCATCGCCAATAAGTTTAATTGGATAATCCATCGGAAATACCCAAAGATGTTCTTGTAGTTCGCGAGATGGAGTGCGGTCTAACATAAGTTACCTCATGATTTGAAACGCCTGCATCATCGCAGGCGTTTATAGCTCTTTCTATTAAATGGGGCTTGGTTTTGAAATTTCAAGCTTTCAAAACTTAGTCATTTTCAAGGAAAGAACGCAAGTGTTCAGAACGAGAAGGGTGGCGCAATTTACGCAACGCTTTCGCTTCAATCTGACGAATACGTTCACGTGTTACGTCAAACTGCTTACCCACTTCTTCTAGTGTATGATCGGTTGGCATATCAATACCAAAACGCATCTTCAAGACTTTTGCTTCACGTTCAGTTAAGTTTTCAAGTACTTCGCGTGTTGCTTCTTTTAAGCCTTCTGAAGTCGCAGCATCAATTGGAGAAGTGATGTTTTGGTCTTCAATGAAATCACCAAGATGCGAATCTTCATCATCACCAATAGGTGTTTCCATTGAAATTGGTTCTTTGGCAATTTTAAGTACCTTACGAACCTTAACTTCGTCCATTTCTAAACGTTCACCTAATTCTTCAGGTGTCGGTTCACGGCCCATTTCTTGTAACAATTGACGAGATACGCGGTTGATCTTGTTAATCGTTTCAATCATATGCACAGGAATACGGATTGTACGAGCCTGATCGGCAATCGAACGGGTAATCGCCTGACGAATCCACCAAGTTGCATAAGTCGAGAATTTATAACCACGACGATATTCAAACTTGTCTACAGCTTTCATCAAACCAATGTTCCCTTCTTGAATCAAGTCAAGGAACTGTAAACCACGGTTGGTATATTTTTTCGCAATCGAAATTACCAAACGAAGGTTGGCTTCTACCATTTCTTTCTTAGCACGGCGTGCTTTCGCTTCGCCAATCGCCATACGCTTAGAAATATCTTTAATTTCAGCAACGCTTAAATTAAGTTCTTTCTCAATATCTGCAATCTTTTGCTGGAATGCTAAAACATCCGGACGAACCTTTTCTAAATGCGCCTTGATCTCAGCAGGAGCTTTAGCAATCTGTTCATCTAACCAAGCTGGATTAGATTCTTGCTTAGGGAAAGATGTACGGAATTGAGTGCGATCCATACGGCCACGACGAACTGCATAACGCATAACTTCACGTTCGTTAGCGCGAATTTGCTCATGTGTACCACGAATCATTTCAGAGATGATGTCAAATAAACGTGGTGTAAATTTAAACATCATGAACACAGTAGCTAAAGCTTCTAAAGCATCATCTGCTTCTGGGCTGTTACGGCCATGTTTCTCAATAATAGCTTTTGTTTTAGTCCATGCAGCTTCAAGTTCATTAAAACGAACTTTTGCAACTTCAGGGTCTGGTCCAGACTCACCTTCAGAATCATCGTCGCTTTCTGACTCTTCATCTTCTTCATCATCGTCAAGCTTAACTTCTTTTGCTGGTGTAGCTGGCGCTGCTTCTTCCTCAAGTTCTGTTTCTTCTTCTAGAACTTCAGGAATATCTTCGTCAGTTTCTGGATCAAGATAGCCAGATAAAATATCGGCAAGGCGACGTTCGCCAGTCAAGAAATCATTATATTCTTTTAATACAACTTCAACAGCATTTGGCCAGTACGCAATTGAATTAAGGACATCACGAATCCCTTCTTCAATACGTTTTGCAATGCTGATTTCACCTTCACGGGTTAACAGTTCAACTGTACCCATTTCACGCATGTACATACGTACAGGGTCTGTCGTACGCCCAGGCTCATTTTCAACCGATGCAAGTACGGCAGCAGCTTCTTCTTCAGCAACTTCATCGGCTGTGTCAGTTGACTCACCGAACATGGTATCGTCAGATTCAGGTGCACGCTCGTGTACAGGAATACCAACGTCTTGAAGCATTTGAATAATGTCTTCAATCTGTTCGCTTTCAGTAATCGAGTCCGGCAGATGATCGTTAACCTCAGCGTAAGTTAAGTAACCTTGTTCTTTGCCTCGGCTAATCAGAGCCGCTACTTGAGAAGTAGGGGAATGCATATCGCTCATCTTTGCTTACTCTTCGTTGAATCTGTGGCAGTGAAAAACCGTGCATGATAGCACAATTTGCTTGAAATATTTTGGATTTGATCGGTAACCGTTAAATAAAAAATATCTTTGAATTCACGTCTGTTTTTTTGATATTGGGCTAAAATCATTTTTTTCAAGCTTAAATCATGGAAAAGATCATAGAATTTTTTCTTGATTAAAAAAATAGTTCAGTTTTATAAATACACAATTTTTTGGGTGAAAAAAAGTACAAATATGCAGTTTAATGAAAAAAATATAAATAAAACTTGACATGGTTCTGTAAGAGAGATAAATAGCGCCTAGACCCATTCACATTTTTTCATTAGAGGTAGTTTTAGTGTCTTCTACAGATTTTGAACTAGATGATAACTACGGTGATGATGATGATGTCGGTTTTGATGAGTCATCAGGCAAAATCACTGCGAAAGAATCATTAGAAAAACGTAGATTAATCGATGATCTATTAGCTCAACGCCGTTTAGAGCGTGAGTTGAAAGATTTTGATTATGATTTAGACGATGATGATCTTGATGATGAAGACTAATCAAATCTGAATAGGGCATCGTCAGCTTAAATGCTATGCTATCGTAGATTTCTTTTTTATAGTCAGGTAACACAATGAGTGCGTTAGATTTAGACCAATTAAGTGAATATCTAGATGGAGACCACAATGAGTATGGTTTAGATTTCGCTGCAACTCATGGCTTTCTGTGTGCAATTGCAGTAGGCCCTCAGTTTGACCGTTGGTTAGATGAGCTGTTTGATAATAACCATAAGAAGGTTCCTGCTGAAATTATTCAGCAAATCAAGGCATGGTTGGAGTCAATTCGACAAGATTTAGCAAATGAAAATGGAATTGCATTTCCATTTGAAGTTGAAGAAGCTGATGTTGAGTCTAGCTTAGGTGACTGGAGTGTGGGATTTGTTGATGCAATGTTCTTAAATGAAGATGCATGGTTTGCACCTGAATATGAAGAACAATTAATTGATTTAACTTTACCAATGATGGTATTTAGTGGAATTGATGAAGAAGATCCACAGATGGAATCTTTCCGTCGTAATGGACAGTTAATGGATGAACTGGCAGAAGAAATCCCAGATAATTTGAATGAATTATACTTAATGTATCATACGCCAAATTAAACTTTAAAAATTAAGTAAATAACGTCCTTTCTAGGGCGTTTTTTATTGTGAGAAATTTACTTATATAAAGATAAAAGGCACTTAAGAATTTAAGTGCCTTCAGAAAACTAGCTATAGTGACTTATAAACGTTTACGTTTTGCAGCCGCAATTTGTGACTGGCGCATACGGAAGCCAGCTTTTTGTTTTTCAGTTGTCTTGTCGATGCAATACACACAAGAAACACCATGTTCATAGCTTGGTAAAGCAGACTCTTCTGGAGTCAAAGGCCAACCACAAGCATGACATTTAACATTTACGCCTTCTTCAACGCCATGAGTTACAGCAGTCCGGCCATCAAAAACAAAACATTCACCTTCCCATAAACTTTCATCGGCAGGGGTTTCTTCTAAATATTTAAGAATACCGCCTTTAAGGTGATAAACCTCTGTAAATCCTTCTTGAAGAAGTAGAGAGGTTGATTTTTCACAGCGAATACCACCTGTGCAGAACATCGCAATTTTTTTATCTTTATGCTGTTCTAATTCTTTTTTAACGTATTCTGGGAACTCGCGGAATGTTTCAGTTTTAGGGTCGATAGCACCTTTGAAAGTACCCGCCTTATACTCATAATCATTACGCGTATCGATTAAAATTACATCATCACGTGCAATTAAATCATTCCATTCTTTTGGATCAAGGTAGTGGCCCACTAAGTCACGAGGTTTAACTTCAACACCTAAAGTCACAATTTCTTCTTTAAGTTTAATTTTCATTTTACGGAAAGGTTTGTCAGAGCTATGAGATTCCTTATATTCCATAGAGGCAAAACCTTCATTGAGTAAAAATTGATAGAGACTATCAATTGCTACACGATCGCCTGCAACAGTACCATTAATTCCTTCACCTGCTACAATCAGAGTTCCGCAAAGGTTGATTGTTTTCACTAAGTCTAATAAACGTTGTTGAAGATCGGCAGGATCTTGAACTTCTTTAAATTGATATAGTGCTGCAACAACCCAACCCGCGGTCGCTTGCTGTTCTACAGGTGCAAGCTGTTCTACAGTAGCGTTCATGGAAAACTCCAAATGTATTAAGATAGAAATTTAAGGCGCATATTTTAGCGCGAAAATTTGTAATAAGCGAGAAAACCATAAAAAGTATATGGTTTATTTAAGGAGTCGGTTTTGAGTAGTGATCATCGAATGCTCTCTCTCACCCCATGTGCAGGGCGTTGTTCAACAGTTTTTGGTGATCAGGTTTGCCGTGGTTGTCGTCGTTTTAACCATGAAGTGATTCAATGGAATACTTATACAGCAGAGCAACGTTTGGCTGTATGGAGGCGTTTAGATGATCAGTTGAATCAAATCCTAGTGCCCATGTTACCTCATGCGAACTTGCAGCATGTAGAAGGATTTATTTTAAGTAAACGTGTTCGGTTAATGGAAGGGGCGAGCAAAGGCCGCAAGCTCTATCACGCTTTAAAAATATGTGAGAAAAATAAGCATCTGGCAACAGAAAGTGGTTTAGGTATTTCAGATGCTCAAGTCAAAACAATATGGGTTGAATTCGAAAGGCGCGTTTTAGCTTTAGCTAAAGCGAGTTATGAGTTGGCTTGGTTGAGAGCTGATGGAATTAGTCATCACTTATTAAGTGTGTTTGACGAAGAATAGGTTTGTAGATTGAATTGAAGATATCTCAATAAAAAAGCTGCCAGAAGGCAGCTTTTTTATCATTAATTTTCTTTCGAATATTAACGTTTGATATCGCGTTGAGTCGGGCCAGTATAAAGCTGGCGAGGACGACCAATTTTGTAAGGTGCGCTGTGCATTTCTAACCAGTGGCTGATCCAACCTACTGTACGTGCAAGTGCAAAGATTACCGTAAACATTTCTGTAGGGATACCAATCGCTTTAAGGATGATACCTGAGTAGAAATCTACGTTAGGGTAAAGTTTACGTTCAACGAAGTACGGGTCGTTCAATGCAATACGCTCAAGTTCCATAGCAAGCGCTAATTGAGGATCATTGATATTTAATGCTGCAAGAACTTCGTCACAAGTTTGTTTCATGACTTTTGCACGTGGGTCGAAGTTTTTGTAAACACGGTGACCGAAGCCCATGAGTTTAACTTCTTTACGTTTTACTTTTTCCATGAACTCGGCAACGTTTTCTACACTACCGATTTCATCAAGCATTTTAAGTACAGCTTCGTTTGCACCACCGTGAGCAGGTCCCCAAAGTGCAGAAATACCTGAAGAAATACATGCGTATGGGTTTGCACCAGTAGAGCCAGCAAGACGTACTGTAGATGTCGAAGCATTTTGTTCGTGATCAGCATGAAGCGTGAAGATACGATCCATTGCGCGAGCAAGAACAGGATTTACTTTGTAATCACGGTCAGCAGGGGTAGCAAACATCATATGTAAGAAGTTTTCCGCGTAATTTAAATCATTACGTGGATAGATGAATGGTTGACCTACTGTGTATTTGTAACTCCAAGCAGCAAGTGTTGGAATTTTTGCAATGAGACGAATCGCAGTGATTTCACGGTGATTGATGTCTTCAATGTCAAGATTGTTGTGATAGAACGCAGATAATGCACCAACAACACCAACCATGATTGCCATTGGGTGAGCATCACGACGGAAACCATTGAAGAAACGGCTAACTTGATCGTGAACCATAGTGTGAGCACGAACTTTGGCATCAAACTCTGTTTTTTGTTCAGCAGTTGGGAGCTCGCCATTTAATAATAAATAACAAGTTTCAAGATAGTCTGCTTGAGTTGCTAACTGATCAATTGGGTAGCCGCGGTGTAATAAAATACCTTTGTCACCATCAATGAACGTAATTTTAGACTCGCATGCAGCTGTCGCCATAAAACCAGGATCGAAAGTAAAATGACCTTCTTTCAATATGCTGCTGACATCAATTACATCTGGACCTAAAGTGCCACTGTAGATTGGTAATCCAATTTCTTTGCCATCAAGATGTAATACGGCTTTTTTGCCATTTGCTTCAGACATTCAATAGATCTCCTGTCCTGGTGAATGTTGATCTGACCCGAAATCCTAATGTTCTCATGTGCGAATCAGACGGTGTCAAAATTTGCTATAAGATTAGTGAGTACTGAAATTTTGTCAATTATACTTATGGATAAAAAATGACGATCCCACAGAGAGTTAGTCATCAAGACCCGAGCAAAAAAGTCAGTAAAATCACTGCATCGGGATGGTATAATAAGTCAATTCAACAAGAACGTGCAGAAAAAAAATGAAGTATGAGTACAATTGTAAGCAAATTTTAAAATCAAGATTAAAAATGACAAGTCGGTAGAAAATGCCAATCCAATTAAAAAAATCATAAAACTCATGGTGTAATTTCAAATTGCCAATCAAAAAAAACTCTATTTTTATTTAGTTGTAACAAAGAATATTGCTGTTTTTTTAAGTTTAATTGTATAAAAAATAGCTAATTGAACTGCATTAAAATAATAAAAACTCTTATTCGCAGTAAAAATTGCTTTCTAAAATGTATTTTAGATTGACTGATTTGGGTGGAATATAAGTATGTTCACTTATTTGAATAGTAGCTTTTATTGAAAATATGAGGAGTTACTAACATTTTTCTATTTATATGATGAATTTATAACTTTATCTTTAGTCTAAAACTTACTTATTTAAAAGAAATTTCAGAAAAAATGAAATTAAATAAAAAGTTATTTTAAACAATAACATGGTGGAACTATGTATACCTTTTTTATAGGGTTAATAGGGCGATATCATTGTGAATGATTCTTATTTAATTGTTTTTTGCTTAAATGGGAAAGTGGATTGTTTGTATTTTGATACTTCGCGTTTTATAATTCAGTGTCGTTTATAGGTTAGGCATGAGCTGTGCTTGCCTAACAATGCCAGCTTTCCTTGGAATTAATTCAACAAACTCCGGTCGGAGTTTCTACCTACAGGATGCCCGCTGTGAAAAGCAACAGACCTGTCAATTTGTCCATGGGTCAGGTGTTAGCGGTAAATTTACGCTCACCCGTGGCTATTGCATCAATTTTACACCGTTTATCAGGTGTCATCGTTTTCTTATTAGTACCAGTTCTATTATGGATTTTAGATAAATCATTATCTTCACCAGAAGGATTTGACTACGTTAAAAATGTCGTGTTTGGAAATATCCTTGTACGTTTTATCGTTTGGGTATTTGTAGCCGGCTTATTATTCCACTTTATTGCTGGAGTGAAGCACTTACTTGCAGATTTAGGTTTTGCTGAAGAACTGCAAAGTGGTCGTATTGCAGCGACAATTTCATTGATCTTATCTGTGGTAGCCATTATCGCAGCCTTTGTATGGATTATGTTCTAATGAAAAGTGCTACAGGTTTAACTGGTTCAGGTTCTCGTGATTGGTTTATCCAGCGTGTAAGTGCGGTTGTACTAGCAGCCTATACTGTTGTTCTTTTGGGTTGGATTCTCTGCAAAGGCGGATTTGACTATCAACAATGGGCTGGTTTCATGATGACATTACCAATGAAGATTTTTTCTTTATTGGCAATTTTATCGCTTATCGCACACGCATGGATTGGTATGTGGCAAGTTTTTACTGACTATGTCACTACTCGTCAAATGGGTCCTTCAGCGAAAGGTTTACGCCTTGTACTGACGACGGCTGTCATTATTGCAGTGTTTGTGTACGCAATCTGGGGTATCCAGATTTTCTGGGCGAATTGATAGGAAGACATCATGGGCGCGATAACCCCTAAAGAAGATTATTCAAATATTCAAAACCTCACTTTCGATGCAGTTATCGTTGGTGGTGGTGGTTCTGGTATGCGTGCATCTTACCAACTCGCTCAAGCGGGTTTGAAAGTTGCAGTACTGACTAAAGTTTTCCCGACACGTTCGCACACTGTAGCTGCTCAAGGTGGTATCGGTGCGTCGTTAGGTAATATGCAAGAAGATAACTGGCATTTCCATTTTTACGATACAGTAAAAGGTTCTGACTGGTTAGGTGACCAAGACGCAATTGAATTTATGTGTCGTGAAGCGCCAAAAGTTGTGTATGAACTTGAACACATGGGTATGCCGTTTGACCGTAACGCTGATGGTACAATTTATCAACGTCCGTTCGGTGGTCACTCTGCTAACTATGGTGATAAACCAGTTCCACGTGCTTGTGCAGCTGCGGACCGTACAGGTCATGCATTATTGCATACGCTTTATCAAAGCAACGTGAAAATGGGTACTCAATTCTTCGTTGAGTGGATCGCTCTTGATTTGATCCGTAACGAAGCTGGTGATGTTCTTGGTGTAACAGCGATTGACCAAGAAACTGGTAACATTTCAGTATTCCAAGCAAAAGCGACATTATTTGCTACTGGTGGTGCTGGTCGTGTTTACCGTGCATCAACAAATGCTTATATCAACACTGGTGACGGTCTTGGTATGGCTGCTCGTGCTGGTATTCCATTGCAAGATATGGAGTTCTGGCAATTCCACCCAACGGGTGTTGCGGGCGCTGGTGTATTGTTGACTGAAGGTTGTCGTGGTGAAGGTGCAATCCTTCGTAATAAAGACGGCGAACCGTTCATGGAACGTTATGCACCGACTTTAAAAGACTTGGCTCCACGTGATTTCGTTTCACGTTCTATGGACCAGGAAATTAAAGAAGGTCGTGGTTGTGGTCCAAAAGGTGATTATATCTTACTTGATATGACTCACTTGGGTGCTGACACAATCATGAAGCGTTTACCATCTGTATTTGAGATTGGTAAAAAATTCGCGAACGTTGACATTACAAAAGAAGCGATTCCTGTAGTACCAACAATCCATTATCAAATGGGTGGTATTCCTACAAATATGCATGGTCAAGTGTGCTTACCTGAAGCGGGTACGGACAACTACACTAAACCTGTAAAAGGTTTCTATGCAATTGGCGAATGTTCTTGTGTATCTGTACATGGTGCAAACCGTTTAGGTACTAACTCACTTCTTGACTTGGTTGTATTTGGTAAAGCTGCTGGTGAGCACATTATCGATTACGTAACTAAGCATCATGGTGATGAATATGCACCTCTTCCAACAGATGTATTAGGGCAAACACTTGCTCGCGTACGTAAGTTGGATGACTCAACTTCTGGTGAAAATGCTCAAGAAGTTGCTGATGCAATTCGTGATATCGTTCAAGATCACGCTGGTGTATTCCGTACTCAAGCATTACTTGATAAGGGTGTAAAAGAGATCCTTGCTCTTGAGCCACGTGTGCGTAATATCCACTTAAAAGATAAATCTAGAGTATTTAACACTGCACGTGTTGAAGCGCTTGAAGTTGAAAACTTGTATGAAGTTGCAAAAGCAACTCTAATTTCAGCTGCTGCGCGTAAAGAGTGTCGTGGTGCGCATACTGTAGTTGATTATGAATTACCAGCTGATCACCCAACTTATTCATACGGTCGCCGTGATGATGAGTGGATGAAACATACGTTATGGTATTCATCAGATAACCGTTTGGAATATAAGCCAGTGCGCTTCAAACCGTTGACTGTTGATGCAATTCCGCCAGCACCACGTACATTCTAATCGGGAGTATAAAGATGAGTAGAGGTACTCGTACATTCGAAATCTACCGCTATGATCCTGATAAGGATAAAGCGCCGTACATGCAAACTTTCAAGCTTGAATTGACTGATAAGCACCGTATGTTGCTTGATGCATTACTTGCATTGAAAGTTCAAGATGAAACGTTAACATTCCGTCGCTCTTGCCGTGAAGGTATTTGTGGTTCAGATGGTGTGAATATCAATGGTAAAAATGGTTTGGCTTGTTTAGAAAACCTGAATGATTTACCAGAGAAAATCGTAATTCGTCCATTACCAGGTTTGCCGGTAGTTAAAGATTTGGTTGTTGATATGAACCAATTCTATGATCAATATGACAAGATTCAGCCATTCTTGATTAATAACCAACCAGCTCCACCTAAAGAGCGTTTACAATCTCCAGAAGAGCGTGAACACTTAAACGGTTTGTATGAATGTATTCTTTGTGCATGTTGTTCAACTTCATGCCCATCATTCTGGTGGAACCCTGACAAGTTCTTGGGTCCTTCAGCATTGTTGAATGCATACCGTTTTATTATTGATTCTCGTGATACTGCTACTGCAGACCGTTTGTCTCGTCTTGACGATCCATTCAGTTTGTTCCGTTGTAAAGGTATTATGAACTGTGTGTCAGTATGTCCTAAAGGTCTAAATCCTACAAAAGCAATCGGTCACATCCGTAATATGCTATTAGATCAAGCGGGTTAATTCTGCACAAATAGAAAGCGCACATCCTTGATGTGCGTTTTTTTTTAACTTTATAATGTAAACTTTAGACTTTGGTCGAAAAAGATGAGGTTTTTATATATTGCACCATATATTAAAAGATAAAATCGCATATGTATTTCGCCAGTTTATAGGTGGTATGTGTCAAAAAAATCAATCGTTCGTTAAGAACATGATACGATTTGCCACAAAGTTATAGGTGAAAAAAGCGTATACTAGTGAAATTAATTTAAGTAGCACGATCTTAGATCTGTGCTTAATTTTTATGGTTAAAGTCATTTTAGAAAAGTTAATTTTAAAGTTAATTTTTCTAAAAAGATTTGCAAAAAATTGCTCGGTTTTAATCGAGTATAAGGTGAGTGATGATGCCATTGAGGGTGTTGTGATTCATTAATTACCTATGGAGTTTCCTCTCTAGGTAGTATGACGCCCCATGGTCTTAAAGACCTGTTGGGTAAGTAATGCCTTTTTTACCAATTTGGCATTATGCATCATGGGTGTGCTTAAAAGGCAGCCTGTAATATTTTTTGCAATAGGAAATGGGTCCACAAATGCAAGAAGTTGCTGACGCATTGCGTCTTGACACTGAACTTTCCGCTGATAGTGCAGCGTATATTGAAGAACTTTACGAGCAGTACCTGTCTTCCCCAACCTCTGTAGCTGAGGACTGGCGCCAATATTTCGATAAATATCCAAAGGGTGACCAACCACACGGCGCTGTGCGTGAGCAATTCCTATTACTAGGACGTAATGCTAATCGTGTTCAACCTGTTGTACAAAGTACGGTAAGTACTGAGCATGAACGTCGTCAAATTGGCGTTTTACAACTTATTGCTGCTTATCGTAATCGTGGACATCAAAAAGCTAAATTAGATCCATTAGGTCTTGCTAAGCGTGAAGATATTCCTGATTTAGATCTTTCAGCACATGGTTTAACCAAATCAGATTTAGACACAGTATTCAACACAGGCAATCTTGAGATTGGCAAAAGCGAAGCAACGCTTGCTGAAATGATTGAAGCAATGGAAGCAATCTATTGTGGTTCAATCGGTGTTGAATATATGCATATCGTGGACACAAAAGAAAAGCGTTGGATTCAACAACGTCTTGAAAGTGTTCGTGGTCAGCTTAATTTTACAAATGATCAAAAGAAAGGGTTCTTGGAGCGTTTAACCGCTGCAGAAGGGCTTGAAAAATTCTTAGGTAATAAATACGTTGGTGCGAAACGCTTTGGTGTAGAAGGTGGTGAATCTTTTATTCCTATGGTGAATGAAATCATTCAACGTGCTGGTGCTGTTGGTTGTAAAGAAGTTGTTATTGGTATGCCACATCGTGGCCGTTTAAACCTTCTTGTTAATATTATGGGTAAAAACCCTGCAGACTTGTTTGGCGAGTTTGAAGGTAAAGCTATTCATAAGAAAGGTTCTGGCGACGTTAAATATCATCAAGGTTTCTCAAGTAATGTAATGACTCCAGGTGGCGAAGTTCACTTGGCATTAGCATTTAACCCATCTCACTTGGAAATCGTTGGTCCTGTAGTTGAGGGTTCTGTACGTGCACGTCAAGTGCGTCGTAGAGACATCGGCGGTGATGATGTATTACCAGTAATTGTTCATGGTGATGCTGCATTTGCAGGTCAAGGTGTGAACATGGAAACCTTCCAGATGTCACAAACTCGTGGCTATACGGTTGGTGGTACTGTACACATTATCGTGAACAACCAAGTTGGTTTTACAACTTCTGATCCACGTGATGCGCGTTCTACTGAATATTGTACTGACGTTGCAAAAATGATTCAGACGCCAATCTTCCATGTGAATGGCGATGATCCTGAAGCAGTAATCTTTGCTACTCAATTAGCACATGATTTCCGTCACGAATTCCGTAAAGACGTAGTACTTGACTTGTTCTGTTACCGTCGTCGTGGTCATAACGAAGCAGATGAGCCGTCTGGTACACAGCCATTGATGTATCAAGTGATTGCTAAAAAAGCAACAACTCGTACACTCTATGCAGATCAACTTGTTCAAAACAAAGTAATTGATCGTGCGGAAGCAGATCAAATGGTTGAAGATTACCGTGCAGATTTAGAAGCCGGAAACCATGTGGCAAATGCTTTGGTGCTTGAACCAAATACAAAAATGTTTGTTGATTGGACACCTTATTTGGGCCATGACTATACAGATGATTGGGATACTTCATTTGACTTAAATCGCTTAAAAGAATTAGGCGAGGGCATGAGCAAACTTCCGGAAGGATTTGTTATGCAGCGTCAAGTGCAAAAAGTAATTGAAGATCGTGTGAAAATGCAAACTGGTGAAACTGCATTGAACTGGGGTGCTGCTGAAACTTTAGCTTACGCAACCTTGATCGATGAAGATTACCTTGTTCGTATTACTGGTGAAGACGTTGGGCGTGGTACATTCTCGCACCGTCATGCAAAATTGCATAATCAGGTAGATGGCTCAACGTATATTCCGCTTTGTCACGTTAAAGAAAACCAGCCTCGTTTTGCAATTTATGATTCTTTATTATCTGAAGAAGCTGTTCTTGCATTTGAATATGGTTATGCAACTACAATTCCTAAGAGCTTAATTATTTGGGAAGCACAATTTGGTGACTTCGTAAACTGTGCTCAGGTTGTAATTGACCAGTTTATTGCTTCTGGTGAGACTAAGTGGGAACGAGTTTGTGGTTTAACAATGTTGTTACCACATGGTTTCGAAGGTCAAGGTCCAGAGCATTCATCAGCTCGTTTAGAACGTTTCTTACAGTTATGTGCTGAAGATAACATGCAAGTGATCACTCCAACGACACCTGCACAGATTTTCCATGCATTACGTCGTCAAGCTGTACGCCCAATTCGTAAGCCATTGATTGTAATGTCACCGAAATCTTTACTTCGTCATAAACTTGCGACTTCTACTTTAGAAGAGCTTGCAAATGGTTCATTCCAGACCGTAATTGACGAAATCGATCAAATTAACAAGTCAGATGTAACTCGTCTTGTACTTTGTGGTGGTAAAGTTTATTACGACTTACTTGAAAAACGTCGTGAACAAAACTTAACTAACGTCGCAATCGTACGTATTGAACAGTTATATCCATATCCAGAACAACGTCTTGCGGAAATCTTGGCTGCATATCCAAACGTGAAAGAACTTGTTTGGACACAAGAAGAGCCGAAGAACCAAGGCGCTTGGTTATTTATCGCACCGCGTTTATACGACGATATCTTAAAATCTGGCAAACAAATCCGTATCAGTTTTGCAGGTCGTGAAGCTTCTGCTGCACCAGCTTGTGGCTCACCGTACTTGCATGCAAAACAACAAGCTCAGCTAATTAATGATGCATTGGCAATCGAAGCTGAACAATCAGGAGATTCTCAATAATGGCAACCGAAATTAAAGCACCGGTATTCCCAGAGTCTGTTGCAGATGGAACCATCGCAACTTGGCACAAAAAGGTGGGTGAACCTGTATCACGTGATGAAGTAATCTGTGATATTGAAACCGACAAAGTTGTTTTAGAAGTGGTTGCTCCTGCAGATGGTAGCTTAGTTGCAATCATTAAAGGTGAAGGCGATACAGTTCTTTCTGACGAAGTGATTGCTCAGTTTGAAGCTGGTGCTGGTGCAGCGGCTGCTCCTGCAGTAGAGCAAGCAGTTGCTCAAACTCAAGCTGGTGCGGCTCCTGTTGTTGAGCGCACTGAAGCTGTATCTGGTCAAGCTCCTGCAGTTCGTAAAGCTTTGTCTGAAACTGGTATTGCTGCTGCTGACGTACAAGGTACTGGTCGCGGTGGTCGTATCACTAAAGAAGATGTGGCAAACCATCAAACTAAACCAGCTGCTAACGTTACTCCGTTAAGCGTAGCTGTTGGTGAGCGTATCGAAAAACGCGTTCCAATGACTCGTTTACGTAAGCGTGTAGCTGAGCGTCTTCTTTCTGCAACTCAAGAAACTGCAATGTTAACTACATTTAACGAAGTTAACATGAAGCCAATCATGGAATTGCGTAAGCAATATAAAGATGCGTTTGAAAAACGTCATGGTGCTCGTTTAGGCTTCATGTCATTCTTTGTTAAAGCTGTAACTGAAGCACTTAAGCGCTATCCTGCGGTAAATGCTTCAATTGATGGCGATGATATTGTTTATCACGGTTACTATGACATCGGTGTTGCAGTATCTTCTGATCGTGGTCTTGTTGTTCCAGTATTACGTGATACTGATCGTATGAGCTATGCAGAAGTTGAAGCAGGTATTGGTGCTTATGCTGCTAAAGCGCGCGATGGTAAATTATCTATCGAAGAAATGACTGGTGGTACTTTCACTATTACTAACGGTGGTACTTTCGGTTCATTACTTTCAACTCCAATTTTGAATCAGCCGCAAACTGGTATCTTGGGTATGCACAAAATCCAAGAGCGTCCTATGGCTGTAAATGGTCAAGTTGAAATCTTGCCAATGATGTATTTAGCGCTTTCTTATGACCACCGTATGATCGATGGTAAAGAAGCAGTAGGTTTCTTGGTAGCAATCAAAGAATTGTTAGAAGAACCAGCTAAACTCATCCTTGATCTTTAATTTCTTCGAATAATATTACCGAGATAGAGCGATCCTCTATCTCGGACCATGGAGATAAACAATGTCTCAACAATTTGATCTTGTTGTTATTGGCGGTGGTCCTGGTGGTTATGAAGCTGCAATTCGTGCTGCTCAACTAGGCTTTAAAGTCGCTTGTATCGAAAAACGTATTCACAACGGTAAGCCATCTTTAGGTGGTACATGCTTAAACGTAGGTTGTATTCCTTCTAAAGCATTACTTGACTCTTCACATCGTTATGAAGATACAGTGCATCATTTAGCTGATCACGGTATTACTACAGGTGAAGTGAATTTTGATCTTGCTAAGCTTCTTGCTCGTAAAGACAAAGTTGTTGACCAATTAACTGGCGGTGTCGATCAATTGCTTAAAGGCAATGGTATTGAGTGGTTAAAAGGTACTGGTAAATTACTTGCTGGTAAAAAAGTTGAGTTTGTTTCGCACGAAGGTGAAACTCAAGTTTTAGAACCTAAATATGTGATTCTTGCGTCTGGTTCTGTACCTGTAAATATTCCAGTAGCTCCTGTAGATCAAGATATTATTGTTGATTCAACTGGCGCATTAAACTTCCAAGAAGTACCTAAACGTTTAGGTGTTATTGGCGCTGGTGTAATCGGTTTAGAGCTTGGTTCTGTTTGGCGTCGTCTTGGTGCTGAAGTTGTTGTATTTGAAGCAATGGATGCATTTTTACCAATGGCTGATAAAGCTTTGGCAAAAGACTATCAAAAACTTTTAACTAAGCAAGGTCTTGATATTCGTATTGGCGCTAAAGTTGCTGGTACTGAAATCAATGGTCGTGAAGTGACTGTTAAATACACCCAAGGTGGCGAAGAAAAAACTCAAACTTTTGACAAATTAATCGTTTGTGTAGGCCGTAAAGCTTATGCAGAAGGTTTATTGGCAGATGATTCAGGCATTAAATTGACTGAACGTGGTTTAGTTGAAGTAAACGATTACTGTGCAACTTCTGTAGAAGGTGTATATGCAATTGGTGACTTGGTTCGTGGTCCAATGCTTGCTCATAAAGCAATGGAAGAAGGTGTAATGGCTGTTGAGCGTATCCACGGTCATGCAGCTCAAGTGAACTATGACACAATCATTTCTGTTATCTATACACATCCGGAAGCGGCATGGGTTGGTTTAACTGAAGAACAAGCTAAAGAAAAAGGTCATGAAGTTAAAACTGGTCAATTCGGTTTTGCTGTAAATGGTCGTGCTTTAGCAGCGGGTGAAGGTGCTGGTTTCGTTAAGTTTGTTGCTGATGCAAAAACTGACCGTTTATTAGGTATGCATGTCATTGGACCTGCTGCATCTGATATCGTACACCAAGGTATGATCGCACTTGAATTTGTATCTTCTGTTGAAGATCTTCAGTTAATGACATTTGGTCATCCAACATTCTCTGAAGTTGTTCATGAAGCTGCACTTGCTGTAGATGGTCGTGCAATTCACGCGATTCAACGTAAGCGTAAATAAAATAAAGAGCGGTTCTCCGCTCTTTTTCACATTTGATGGTGTGATTAAAAAAACATCAAGGTGATAGAGGTAGACAGCAATTTGCATATACAACATGAGAATGTTGCGCAAATTGAAGACAACAAACAAAGTTAAGTAGGTAACTAAATGAACTTACATGAGTATCAAGCTAAAGCGTTATTGAAAGAATATGGTATGCCGGTACAAGAAGGTATCTTGGCAACCAATGCAGACGAAGCAGTTGCTGCATTCGAACAGCTTGGTGGTAAATTCGCGGTAATGAAAGCGCAAGTTCATGCTGGTGGTCGCGGTAAGGCTGGTGGCGTTAAAGTTGCAAAATCTAAAGAAGATGTTATCGAATTTGCAAACAACATTATTGGTACTCGTCTTGTAACGTATCAAACTGATGCAAATGGTCAACCAGTAAACAGCATTATTGTTGCTGAAGACGTATACCCAGTTGAGCGTGAGCTTTACTTGGGCGCGGTTGTAGACCGTTCTAGCCGTCGTATTACTTTCATGGCTTCTACAGAAGGTGGTGTAGAAATCGAGAAAGTTGCAGAAGAAACTCCAGAAAAAATTATCAAAGTTGAAGTTGATCCATTAGTTGGCTTACAACCATTCCAAGCGCGTGAAGTTGCGTTTGCTTTAGGTTTGAAAGACAAGCAAATCAGCCAGTTTGTTAAAATTATGGCTGCTGCTTACCAAGCATTTGTAGAAAATGACTTTGCATTATTCGAAATTAACCCACTTTCAGTTCGTGAAAATGGCGATATTTTATGTGTAGATGCAAAAGTTGGTATCGACTCTAACGCGCTTTACCGTTTACCTAAAGTTGCTGCTTTACGTGACAAATCTCAAGAGAATGAGCGTGAATTAAAAGCATCTGAATTTGATCTTAACTATGTTGCTTTAGAAGGTAACATTGGTTGTATGGTTAACGGTGCTGGTCTTGCAATGGCAACTATGGACATCATTAAACTTTATGGTGGTCAGCCTGCAAACTTCCTTGACGTTGGTGGCGGTGCAACTAAAGAACGTGTAATCGAAGCGTTCAAAATCATCCTTGCTGATACATCTGTACAAGGTGTTTTAATCAACATCTTCGGTGGTATCGTACGTTGTGACATGATTGCTGAAGCGATTATTGCAGCGGTTCAAGAAGTAAACGTAACTGTTCCAGTTGTTGTTCGTTTAGAAGGTAACAACGCTGAATTAGGTGCTAAATTACTTGATGAATCTGGTTTGAAATTAATTTCTGCGAACGGCTTGTCTGATGCCGCAGAAAAAGTTGTAGCTGCAGTTAAAGCGTAAGGGGAGTATCAATCATGAGCGTATTAATTAATAAAGACACTAAAGTATTGGTACAAGGTTTTACTGGTAAAAACGGTACTTTCCACTCTGCACAAGCTTTAGACTACGGTACAAAAGTTGTTGGTGGTGTTACTCCAGGTAAAGGTGGTACAACTCACCTTGACTTGCCAGTATTCAACACAATGAAAGAAGCTGTACGTGAAACAAATGCAGATGCATCTGTAATCTATGTACCAGCTCCATTCGTTTTAGATTCTATCGTTGAAGCGGTTGACTCAGGTGTTGGCCTAATTGTTGTGATCACTGAAGGTGTTCCAACAATCGACATGCTTAAAGCAAAACGCTACTTAGAAACTAACGGTAACGGTACTCGTTTAGTTGGTCCTAACTGCCCAGGCGTGATCACTCCAGGCGAATGTAAGATCGGTATTATGCCTGGTCACATTCACCAACCAGGTCGTATTGGTATCATCTCACGTTCAGGTACATTGACTTATGAAGCTGTTGCTCAAACAACTAAGCTTGGTTTAGGTCAGTCTACTTGTATCGGTATTGGTGGTGACCCAATCCCAGGTATGAACCAAATCGAAGCTCTTCAATTGTTCCAAGACGATCCAGATACTGATGCTATCATCATGATCGGTGAGATCGGTGGTACAGCGGAAGAAGAAGCTGCTGAATTCATCAAATCTAACGTGACTAAGCCTGTAGTAGGTTACATTGCTGGTGTAACTGCACCTAAAGGTAAGCGTATGGGTCACGCTGGTGCGATCATTTCTGGTGGTCAAGGTACTGCTGAAGAGAAATTCGCTGCATTTGAACGCGCGGGAATGGCTTACACTCGTAGCCCAGCTGAGCTTGGTTCAACAATGTTGCAAGTTTTAAAAGAGAAAGGTTTAGCTTAATCGCTTTACCCTGAATCTTAAAAAACACCGCATCTGAAAATGATGCGGTGTTTTTTTATCTATAAATCAAAAATAAAATTTCTAAAGAAGACAAAATAAAATGTTTAAGCAAAAAAAATACGCAATGATTGGGGTGATCATTGCGTAGAACAACGAATCTGTAAAAACAGTTTCGGTTTAAGGAGAAATGTCGTGAGGTTCATATGATGTAACCTACATAACAAATAATAGAGATAGTTAAGAAATTCTTCATCGCTATTAGCGTTAATAAGTGTTACTTCACGTTAATAGGGTAAAAGCATGTGAATAAGAAGGAATATATTAGGAATTCTAAAAAAGTGAGTCTGATGAGCCAAAAAAAAGCCCCGAAGGGCTTTTAGTTTTTAAAGGAATTAGAATTTAAATAATCCTAAACCGTCTTTAACTTCATCTAATGTTTGTTGAGTAATAAGACGACATTTATCTGTACCTTGACGTAAAACATCCATAATGTAATCTGGATCTTTAGCAAGTTCTTCACGACGTTCACGGATAGGGGTGATCAATTCTTTCAAAACACCTTCAAGACGTTTTTTAACAGTTCCATCACCTAGACCGCCGCGACGATAATGCGCTTTTAATTCTTCAACTTCTTCTTTATTTGGATCAAATGCATCTAAGTAAGTAAATACAATGTTTCCTTCAACCTGACCTGGATCTTCAATACGAAGATGATTTGGGTCGGTATACATTGCGTTTACAGCTTTTTTGATGTCTTTATCAGAAGCATTTAAAACAATGGTATTACCTAATGATTTAGACATTTTTGCCTTGCCATCAAAACCAGGTAAGCGTGCCATATTTGAAAGCAAAGCTTTACATTCAGGCAAAAGGTCTTGGCCGATTTGACGGTTTATTCGACGTACAATTTCATTGGTTTGTTCAATCATTGGAATCTGATCTTCACCCACTGGAACCACAGTCGCTTTGAAAGCAGTAATATCAGCAGCTTGTGCAACAGGGTAGCAGAGGAAACCAGCCGGAATGTCACGCTCGAAACCGCGCATTTGAATTTCAGACTTAATGGTCGGGTTACGTTCTAAGCGTGCAACCGTCACGAAGTTAAGATAGAGCATGGTGAGCTCATTAAGTGCTGGCAAGCATGATTGTACGCAAATCGTGGTTTTTGTTGGATCAATGCCTACAGCTAAATAATCTAGAGCAACTTCCAAAATATTGCGACGGACTTTATCTGGATTATCTGCATTGTCTGTTAATGCTTGAGCATCTGCTAATAAGAGATGTTGATGATGGCTATCCTGTAAACCTACACGAGAACGCAAAGAACCGACAAAATGCCCAAGATGAAGTTGTCCGGTTGGGCGGTCGCCTGTCAAAATAATTGGACGCTGATCAACATTACTCATTATTTATTCCACTGTCTTATTGGCTTAATCAGGGGTAGTAAGCCCTGCAATATAAAAGATTGGCATTATTGTACGGGAAATAAAAAAAATTCGTCAGCGATTGGGTAAACTTTTCTTAAAATAATATTGTGAATTTATTCAGTAAAATTACAGAAATTCAAAAAAATCATCTTACAATAGCTTAATAAATACAAACTTGGATAAGAAATGGCAAGTGGCTTACTTTTACTACTAGATGATATTGCAACAATTTTAGATGACGTTGCTTTAATGAGCAAAATGGCAGCAAAGAAAACTGCCGGAGTTTTAGGTGACGATTTAGCCTTGAATGCTCAGCAAGTTACAGGCGTCCGCTCAGACCGAGAGTTACCTATCGTTTGGAAGGTGGCGAAGGGTTCATTTGTTAACAAACTCATTTTAGTACCTTTAGCACTATTAATTAGTGTGGTTGCACCTTGGCTCATTAACCCTTTGTTAATGCTAGGTGGTTTGTTTTTATGTTATGAGGGAGTAGAAAAAGTTCTTCATACCATTATGCATAAAAAGTCCTCTACTCCAGAGGAGGCCAAAGCAGAACTTGAAAGTGAAGAATTAGACTTAGCAACATTTGAAAAAGATAAAATCAAAGGGGCTGTTCGGACAGACTTTATTTTATCTGCCGAAATTGTCGTGATTACTCTCGGTACAGTTGCTACAGCTACCTTAATGACTAAGGTAAGTGTTCTAAGTGTTATTGCAATTGTGATGACGATTGGTGTTTATGGCTTGGTTGCCATGATTGTTAAGATTGATGATCTTGGATTATATCTAACAGATCAAACGGCATCTTTTAAGCAGACTTTAGGTCGTGGCTTGCTCGCATTTGCACCTATTTTGATGAAATTACTCTCTATTGTCGGCACTATCGCGATGTTTTTGGTAGGCGGTGGGATTATTAACCATACGATTCCATTACTTCACCATCTGACTGAGAATACAGTTGATCATGTTGAGACTATACCAGCGGTAGGAAATATTATTGGCGCTTTAACACCCACACTAATTAATTTGGGAATAGGACTTGTTGCAGGTGCAATTGTTCTATTAATCGTGAGCTTAATACAAAAAATGTGGCCAAAAAAAGCATCGGGTTCATGATGCCATTCTAAAATAAGAGGGAAATTATGCGCTGGAAAGGTCGTCGAATTAGTACCAATGTTGAAGATCGTCGAGGTGGTGGCGGTGTTAGAGCAGGTGGTATCAGCATTATTGGTTTGGTTGTTGCATTTGTTGCGTGGAAGTTTTTTGGGGTTGATCCCCAACAGGCTTATCAGGCAACTCAGCAGGTCACTGCATCACAACAGTCAAATGCAACTGCACCAGAAAGTTTAACAGCCGAGCAAAAAGAAGCCTCTGATTTTGTTGGAACTGTTTTGGCTGATACTGAGGATACGTGGACTCCTATATTTAAACAGTTAGGTAAAACATATACACCGCCAAGATTAGTGTTGTTTAGTGGAGTGATTCAGTCAGGGTGTGGTACTGCCCAATCTGCAATGGGACCATTTTATTGTCCGGCAGATCAGAAGGTTTATATCGATACAGAATTCTTTAAAGATATGCGTCAGCAGATGGGAATTTCTGGTGAGCAAAACCAATCTGAACTTTCCAGACAAGATCAGGCTGGCGATTTTGCTCAAGCTTATGTTGTCGCCCATGAGGTAGGGCATCATGTTCAAACCTTGCTTGGTATTTCCTCACAAGTACAACAAGCCCGTGCACAAGCAAGCCAGAGAGAAGGTAATCAATTATCTGTTCGCCAAGAATTGCAAGCCGATTGTTTAGCCGGTATTTGGGCGAGTCATAATCAGCAACGTACTCAATTTTTAGAGCAAGGTGACATTGAAGAAGCGATGGATGCTGCTCAAAAAATTGGAGATGATTATTTACAGAAGCGCTCTACTGGTCAGGTTGTTCCAGATAGCTTTACTCATGGTAGTAGTGAACAGCGAATGCACTGGTTTCAGGTTGGTTTAAAAACTGGCGATATTAACCAATGCGATACTTTTAATAATCCAGTGTAATCTTTTCTAGGATGAGTCTTGTTAAACATATTTAAGAAGCTCATCCATTTTTTTTAGATCATAACTATAAATAATGTTAAGAAATTTAACAGAGTGATGGATTGTTCAATCAATTCGTTAAACTTGTATCCTAGTTTTTGTTTTTAAGATTATGGCATTGTTAATGCCAGTTTTTTTGTTCAGTTTGGTCGATCTAGCAAAGTTTCTTTTATTTGGTCGTTGACCCAGAAGAAGGGTATTCATGGGTAATTTTTTTCTACTACAAGCATTTACAGTGATTTTTGCGCTCTCAATAGCCACCACGATTTTTAATAAGCGTATTTTGGGCTTTCCACAGGCTATTGGTGTACCTCTGGTTTCGGCAATTTTTGTCTTTATTTTGCAATGGGGGGCTAGTCTGTTAAATGGTAACGAATTTATTACCATCAATATCCACCATATTGAGGAAGTAGTACGCCAGATCGACTTTTACGATTTTTTAATTAATGGGGTGATCTGTTTTATTCTAACTTCTTCAGCACTTAAATTTAAAATTTCTGATTTAAGGAGTTACTGGAAGCAAATCAGTATTTTGGCCACCATTGCATTAGTCATTTGCGCCGTTTTATTTGGTGGATTGCTCTATGGGTTTCAACTACTGGTTGGATATCATGTGCCAATTCTGGTGCTTTTACTTTTAGGTGCAGCTTTAGGGGCAACAGATCCTATTGGTATTAAAGGTGTACTTAGTTCGATTCGTGCACCGCATCATTTGATTGTTAAGCTAGAAGGCGAGTCACTATTTAATGATGCAATGTGTATTGCATTATTTATGACCTTGCTCAATGTTTTGCAGGGCGAACATTTCTCATTGATAGCGACATTAGAAGCTTTACTCTATGAAATTGTTGTTGCGGTCGGGATTGGTTGGGCATTTGGGGTAGGGGTGTTACGTCTATTACGTGGTAAACACGAAATGGAGTCTCTGATTCTCACAACAGCTTTGCTCGCGAGTGGAGCATATTTAGTTGCTTTGTTTGCACATGCATCAGCACCGATTGCTTGTGTAATTGGCGGTTTAATTGTTGGAAATAAATGGAAAGAAATACGCGAAGAGCGAGAGATTCAAGAAGTTAATCATTTTTGGCATACCGTAGAAGGAATCATCAACTCATTCCTGTTTACTTTAATTGGCTTAGAGTTATTTATTCTTGATTTAAACTTTAGTCTAATTTTAGGTGGTATTGTTGCATTCTTTATACTTCATATCTCTCGTTTTGCTGCCAACTTTATGGCTTTTGCCTTTTTTCCGAACATGCGGAAAATGAAAAGTTATAATGGTAGTCTAACGATTCTATCTTGGGGTGGGGTACGAGGCGGAATTTCACTTGCATTGATTTTGGCAGTTGCCAATATTCCTGCATTAAGTCCCTATAGTAGTATCCTGATTGGCTATACTTTTATTAGTGTGTTGTTGTCAGGCATTGTATGTGGTTTGGGTCTGCCTGCTGTGATGAATGCTTTTTATTACAATCCGAATGAAGAAACCGAAGGTTTAAAAGGTCTATATCAAAGATTGTGTCATAAGATGAATCGGAGAGGCTTTCAATATATTGTTGGAGAGGATGCACTGGGTAGAGAAACAATTACCGTTTTTAATCCGGATATTCTGGTAGATCAAAAAACTGAAGATGGAATTGCAACAATGCATGACCCAAATAAGTTACAAGAAGTAAAACGATTTGAGAGTCCTGATAATTTCTAAATATTTGCAGTTTTAAATTTTATAAGATATTTAAAAATTAGGTTTTAGTGTAATAGTAAAATATTACCTAAAGCCTTTTTTTTCTATATATATCATTAATAATATATTTTATTTTATTAAGATATTATTAATTGTTATATGAATATTTTAATTAAATGACATTTCAACAAATGGTAAATAATAAAAGATTAAATTTGTTTTATATATAAAACATTTAATGCAATTTTTAGTTAAATTAACACAAGAAAAACTTAAAGAAGACTTATATATAATTTGTATTAATTAAAATTTTTTCTATAGGTACTTTAGTATTTGTTTTTTTTATTTTAAAGTGTTTAATGTAAAAATGATCACATTACTTAATGTTTTTAAGTTGTAGGTCAAAAACTTGAAAACATTAAGTAAAAAGAATTATACATAAAATCATTTAAATCAATAATATAAAAGGAATACAGATATGCCTGAAATACAAATTATTGCCAAGGATAGTCACGACACCTTGTCAACCATCAAGGGAACTTCCGCATCGCTTACAGAAGCATCGGTGGTATTAGTAAAAGTGGCTGCCAGTGATGTATTGGTAGTGAATAGGGAGGGAACCAATGCAGTCATTCGCCTTAAAAATGGCGAGACAATTGTTATTGAAGGCTTTTTCAGTGGAACAGCTGAGCCTAAAGATAACAGCCTTGTTTTTCAAGACGAAAATGGACAGTTAATCTGGGCAAAATTCAAAGATGCTGAAAATGATGCAGATGCTGACGCTGACGCCGATGCTGATGCCGACAGTGATGTTGAGCCACAAGCACTCGTAGCTGAAGATTTACCAGCGGCTTTACCTGCAGAGGCACCACAAGAGTTGGTGTCTGATGTTATTTATCAGCCTATTTCTTCAATTGAACCATTGCTTTATCACGACGGTGGCATAAACCCATGGTTATGGGCTATCCCATTGGTTGCGGGTGGTATTATTGCCGCAGCATCAAACAGTGATAGCAATGATGACGACTCTTCAACACCTACCGACACAACACCACCAAATACAGATGGAGTAACTTTCTCAGTTAATCCAGTTACATCTGATAATGTACTTAATGCCTCAGAAGCAGCTGGTAACGTTACGATTACTGGTGTTCTTAAAGATATTCCAACAGATGCGGCGAATACAGCCGTTACAGTTGTTATTAATGGGGTGACTTATACCGCAACTGTAGACAAGGTTGCGGGTACATGGTCAGTAAGTGTACCGGGCAGTGGCTTAACGGCAGATGCAGATAAAACAATTGATGCTACTGTAACGTTTACAGATGCAGCAGGTAATAGCAGCACTGTTAAAGATACGCAAAGCTATACAGTAGATACCACTGCACCGAATGTGCCAGTGATTGACCCGGTAAACGGGACAGACCCGATTACAGGTACAGCAGAACCTGGTTCAACAGTAACAGTAACTTATCCGGACGGTAGCACAGTAAGTGTAGTTGCAGGACCGGATGGTACTTGGACTGTACCAAACCCAGGTCTCAATGATGGTGATGAAGTTACAGCAGTAGCAACAGATCCAGCAGGAAATACGTCAGGACCAGCAACAGGCATTGTCGATGCACTTGCACCAACAGTCGCTCTGAATGATGTATTGACCAACGACAGCACACCTGCACTCACTGGTACAGTCAATGATCCAACAGCAACTGTGGTAGTGACTGTAGATGGTGTGAACTATCCAGCGACCAACAATGGCGACGGTACCTGGACGCTTGCAGACAATACCTTGCCGGCACTCACCGATGGTCCGCACACGATTACCGTGACTGCAACAGATGCAGCAGGTAATGCCGGTACAGATACGGCTGTGGTAACAGTAGATACGACCGCTCCGAATGTGCCAGTGATTGACCCGGTTAACGGGACAGACCCGATTACAGGTACAGCAGAACCTGGTTCAACAGTAACTGTGACATATCCGGACGGTAGTACAGCAAGTGTTGTAGCAGGACCGGATGGTACTTGGACTGTGCCAAACCCAGGCCTAAATGATGGCGATGAAGTTGAAGCAGTAGCAACAGATCCAGCTGGAAATACATCAGGACCAGCAACAGGCG
>NZ_JAKTII010000013.1:0-57061 GCF_027855175.1 Acinetobacter sp. AOR14_HL
GAATAATGAGCTGGCGATGACTTACTCTCACATGGGAAACCCCACACTACCATCAGCGCTAAGAGGTTTCACTTCTGAGTTCGGGAAGGGATCAGGTGGTTCACTCTTGCTATGGTCGCCAGCACAACTGGTATGGATACTTACATTGGTCTTATTGGTTGCCGATGCGTTTTCCAAATCTTTACAGATGGGCTGATTGAGTCTTAATATTTTGTTCATTTTAGCTAAGCGTATAACTAAATCAAGTTGCTTTGCATATTAATGAATCGATTGATGCTTTATATACAACTGCTTGGGTGTTGTATAGTCAAGCCTCACGAGCAATTAGTATTGGTCAGCTTCACATATCACTATGCTTCCACATCCAACCTATCAACGTCCTAGTCTCGAACGGCTCTTTAGAGGACATAAAGTCCTAGGGAAATCTTATCTTGAGGTAGGCTTCCCGCTTAGATGCTTTCAGCGGTTATCCCTTCCGAACATAGCTACCCGGCGATGCGACTGGCGTCACAACCGGTACACCAGAGGTTCGTCCACTCTGGTCCTCTCGTACTAGGAGCAGATCCTCTCAAATTTCCAGCGCCCACGGTAGATAGGGACCGAACTGTCTCACGACGTTCTAAACCCAGCTCGCGTACCTCTTTAAATGGCGAACAGCCATACCCTTGGGACCTGCTTCAGCCCCAGGATGAGATGAGCCGACATCGAGGTGCCAAACACCGCCGTCGATATGAACTCTTGGGCGGTATCAGCCTGTTATCCCCAGAGTACCTTTTATCCGTTGAGCGATGGCCCTTCCATACAGAACCACCGGATCACTAAGACCTACTTTCGTACCTGCTCGACTTGTGGGTCTCGCAGTTAAGCGCGCTTTTGCCTTTATACTCTACGCGTGATTTCCGACCACGCTGAGCGCACCTTCGTACTCCTCCGTTACTCTTTAGGAGGAGACCGCCCCAGTCAAACTACCCACCAGACATGGTCCTCGCCCCGGATTACGGGGCAGAGTTAGAACCTCAACATTACCAGGGTGGTATTTCAAGGACGGCTCCATTGGAACTAGCGTTCCAACTTCAAAGCCTCCCACCTATCCTACACAAGTAAGGTCAAAGTTCAATGTCAAGCTGCAGTAAAGGTTCACGGGGTCTTTCCGTCTAGCCGCGGGTACACTGCATCTTCACAGCGATTTCGATTTCACTGAGCCTCTGCTGGAGACAGCGCCGCCATCATTATGCCATTCGTGCAGGTCGGAACTTACCCGACAAGGAATTTCGCTACCTTAGGACCGTTATAGTTACGGCCGCCGTTTACTGGGGCTTCGATCAAGAGCTTCGCTTACGCTAACCCCATCAATTAACCTTCCAGCACCGGGCAGGCATCACACCCTATACGTCCACTTTCGTGTTTGCAGAGTGCTATGTTTTTAATAAACAGTTGCAGCGGCCTGGTTTCTGTGGCTGTCATCAGCTCAGGAAGCAAGTTCCATCACCAACAACAGCGTACCTTCTCCCGAAGTTACGGTACCATTTTGCCTAGTTCCTTCAGCAGAGTTCTCTCAAGCGCCTTGGTCTACTCGACCTGACCACCTGTGTCGGTTTAGGGTACGATTCCTGTGTAACTGAAGCTTAGAGACTTTTCCTGGAAGCATGGTATCAGCCACTTCGCTGTACAAGTACAGCTTGCTATCAGATCTCAGCATAGAGCACCCCGGATTTGCCTAAGATGCATGCCTACTTCCTTTCACCTGGACAACCAACGCCAGGCTGACTTAACCTTCTCCGTCCTCTCATCGCATTACACAGAAGTATTGGAATATTAACCAATTTCCCATCGACTACGCCTTTCGGCCTCGCCTTAGGGGTCGACTCACCCAGCCCCGATTAACGTTGGACTGGAACCCTTGGTCTTTCGGCGAACGGGTTTTTCACCCGTTTTGTCGTTACTCACGTCAGCATTCGCACTTCTGATACCTCCAGCATACTTCTCAATACACCTTCATCGGCTTACAGAACGCTCCCCTACCACTTGACTTAAAAGTCAAATCCGCAGCTTCGGCACATAGTTTTAGCCCCGTTACATCTTCCGCGCAGGCCGACTCGACTAGTGAGCTATTACGCTTTCTTTAAAGGGTGGCTGCTTCTAAGCCAACCTCCTAGCTGTCTATGCCTTCCCACATCGTTTCCCACTTAACTATGATTTTGGGGCCTTAGCTGGCGGTCTGGATTGTTTTCCTCTTGACTACGGACGTTAGCACCCGCAGTCTGTCTCCCGGATAGTACTCATAGGTATTCGGAGTTTGCATCGGTTTGGTAAGTCGGGATGACCCCCTAGCCGAAACAGTGCTCTACCCCCTATGGTATTCGTCCGAGGCGCTACCTAAATAGCTTTCGGGGAGAACCAGCTATCACCAGGCTTGATTAGCCTTTCACCCCTATCCACAAGTCATCCCCTGGCTTTTCAACGACAGTGGGTTCGGTCCTCCAGTTAGTGTTACCCAACCTTCAACCTGCTCATGGATAGATCGCCTGGTTTCGGGTCTATACCCAGCAACTAAACGCCCTATTAAGACTCGATTTCTCTACGGCTCCCCTATACGGTTAACCTCGCTACTGAATATAAGTCGCTGACCCATTATACAAAAGGTACGCAGTCACCGAACAAGTCGGCTCCCACTGCTTGTATGCATGCGGTTTCAGGATCTATTTCACTCCCCTCACAGGGGTTCTTTTCGCCTTTCCCTCACGGTACTGGTTCACTATCGGTCAGTCAGGAGTATTTAGCCTTGGAGGATGGTCCCCCCATATTCAGACAAGGTTTCACGTGCCTCGCCCTACTCGTCATCATTATGTGTGCCCTTTCGTGTACGGGAATATCACCCTCTACGTTCGCACTTCCCAGAGCGTTCCACTAAAACACACATAACTTAATGGGCTGATCCCCGTTCGCTCGCCGCTACTAAGGGAATCTCAATTGATTTCTTTTCCTAAGGGTACTGAGATGTTTCACTTCCCCTCGTTCGCCTTGCAACACTATGTATTCATGTTGCAATACCTACCTTAAAGTAGGTGGGTTCCCCCATTCAGAAATCTCCGGATCAAAGGATATTTGCCGCCTCCCCGGAGCTTATCGCAGGCTATTACGTCTTTCATCGCCTCTGACTGCCAAGGCATCCACCACATGCACTTAATTACTTGACTATACAACCCCAAACAGTCGTTATTACCTACAAGGAGTAATAAGACATGATTAATGATTTCTCATCAATCTCTTACAGTTTGAAGTACTGTGTATTTAAACACTGTACAGCTTCAATCTAATTCATATACCAAAACGCTTGATTCAGTTAATTTGCTAGTTCTCAATTAATTCCAAGATCAGAATTACTTCTTCTCTTTTCATTATTGAGTGAACAATTTATTTCAGACTCAATTTTGCCAATCTGTTAATGAATAAACATGCCTTCGTCAGGTCATGCTTAATACCGTGATACTTAAATCACAGAAGTTAATAAACCAAGATCTTAATCTTTATTTACTAATTTCTGTAATCCGAACTTCTCTTAAGTTCTGGTGGAGACTAGGAGAGTCGAACTCCTGACCTCCTGCGTGCAAAGCAGGCGCTCTACCAACTAAGCTAAGTCCCCAGCTTACATCATCAGTTATGTATCTTCTTTTCTATAACTTCAACCAGTCAAAGTCATGGTGGGTCTGACAAGACTTGAACTTGTGACCCCACGCTTATCAAGCGTGTGCTCTAACCAACTGAGCTACAGACCCTCAGATACATCTATGAAGAACAACTTGTTGTGGATTCTTACCAATCGTCAATCTTTCGTTAAGGAGGTGATCCAGCCGCAGGTTCCCCTACGGCTACCTTGTTACGACTTCACCCCAGTCATCGGCCACACCGTGGTAAGCGTCCTCCTTGCGGTTAGACTACCTACTTCTGGTGCAACAAACTCCCATGGTGTGACGGGCGGTGTGTACAAGGCCCGGGAACGTATTCACCGCGGCATTCTGATCCGCGATTACTAGCGATTCCGACTTCATGGAGTCGAGTTGCAGACTCCAATCCGGACTACGATCGGCTTTTTGAGATTAGCATCCTATCGCTAGGTAGCAACCCTTTGTACCGACCATTGTAGCACGTGTGTAGCCCTGGCCGTAAGGGCCATGATGACTTGACGTCGTCCCCGCCTTCCTCCAGTTTGTCACTGGCAGTATCCTTAAAGTTCCCGACATTACTCGCTGGCAAATAAGGAAAAGGGTTGCGCTCGTTGCGGGACTTAACCCAACATCTCACGACACGAGCTGACGACAGCCATGCAGCACCTGTATATAAGTTCCCGAAGGCACCAATCCATCTCTGGAAAGTTCTTACTATGTCAAGGCCAGGTAAGGTTCTTCGCGTTGCATCGAATTAAACCACATGCTCCACCGCTTGTGCGGGCCCCCGTCAATTCATTTGAGTTTTAGTCTTGCGACCGTACTCCCCAGGCGGTCTACTTATCGCGTTAGCTGCGCCACTAAAGCCTCAAAGGCCCCAACGGCTAGTAGACATCGTTTACGGCATGGACTACCAGGGTATCTAATCCTGTTTGCTCCCCATGCTTTCGCACCTCAGCGTCAGTGTTAGGCCAGATGGCTGCCTTCGCCATCGGTATTCCTCCAGATCTCTACGCATTTCACCGCTACACCTGGAATTCTACCATCCTCTCCCACACTCTAGCTAACCAGTATCGAATGCAATTCCCAAGTTAAGCTCGGGGATTTCACATTTGACTTAATTAGCCGCCTACGCGCGCTTTACGCCCAGTAAATCCGATTAACGCTTGCACCCTCTGTATTACCGCGGCTGCTGGCACAGAGTTAGCCGGTGCTTATTCTGCGAGTAACGTCCACTATCTGAAGGTATTAACTTCAGTAGCCTCCTCCTCGCTTAAAGTGCTTTACAACCATAAGGCCTTCTTCACACACGCGGCATGGCTGGATCAGGCTTGCGCCCATTGTCCAATATTCCCCACTGCTGCCTCCCGTAGGAGTCTGGGCCGTGTCTCAGTCCCAGTGTGGCGGATCATCCTCTCAGACCCGCTACAGATCGTCGCCTTGGTAGGCCTTTACCCCACCAACTAGCTAATCCGACTTAGGCTCATCTATTAGCGCAAGGTCCGAAGATCCCCTGCTTTCTCCCGTAGGACGTATGCGGTATTAGCATTCCTTTCGAAATGTTGTCCCCCACTAATAGGCAGATTCCTAAGCATTACTCACCCGTCCGCCGCTAAGTGATAGTGCAAGCACCATCACTCCGCTCGACTTGCATGTGTTAAGCCTGCCGCCAGCGTTCAATCTGAGCCATGATCAAACTCTTCAGTTAAAAATCATTTTGCACCTTATTAAAGACAAGGTGCCAATTCTGGCTCATCAATTTTCTGACTTAAATTTCGCTCAAATAAACTTCGAGTAATTTAAACCAATCAATCAATGATAATATTTCGATCAATCAATCAGTAAAAATCCACACAAGTTGTTCTTCATAATCTCTTAATGATCTTTCTGCTCTTCGTCAGAGACAGAATTCAACGCAATACTAAGCTTTTCATCTTAACCCTGTAAGCTAAGATATTCTCATGTATCGCGTCGGGATGAGTGCATTATAGGGGAAAAAAAATGGTACGCAAGCACTTTTCTAAATATATGTGTTTGATCGATTCTTTTTCACCCAATCAAAGTTAAAAAAAACAAAAATATCAGTTTAAATAATTGATAATAAACAATAAATATTAAAATATTTTATTTCCATTCTTTTTTGATTTTCACTTCTATTATCTTAATAGGTTGTTTAGGAACGTTCTGATGCATTCCATCAGTGATTGTCGGTACTTTTACAATACGGTCAACCACATCCATTCCTTTAATCACTTTTCCGAAAACTGCATAACCAGCATTACCAGCAGAGCGATTTAGAAAACTATTATCTGCGACATTAATAAAGAACTGGCTAGTAGCAGAGTCAGGATTTGCGGTACGAGCCATGGCTAAGGTTCCGCGTGTGTTAGCAATCCCATTTCCAGCTTCATTTTTGATTGGTGCTCGAGTGGTCTTTTCCTGCATATTTGCAGTAAGCCCACCACCCTGTACCATGAAACCAGGAATTACGCGATGGAATATCGTATCTTTATAAAAGTTCGACTTTATATAGCTTTTAAAATTCTTGACGCTGATTGGGGCTTTCTCATCATAAAGTTGTATTTCTATGTTGCCTAAATTTGTTTGCATTTCAACTAAAGTGTCAGCCCAGACTGAATGACTACTTAAACCCAAGCAACATAGCATTAATAATTTTTTCATATCTTCCTACAGTAAAATGCAAAACTTAATAAAGGTTAAATTTAATCGTCTATATAAAAGAATTCTAGTGAGTATTTATTATCTTTTATTTAAAGCCTTATATTTTAGATTTGAGTATGAGTCCACGTTCCACGTGAAACATGGACCAAACTTTTATTTAGCTATTTTTATCCCAAAATTTTCTAAAGTTTTTACTGAACTCAATAGTGTAACGTTTGGCCTTTTTAGAAATAGGCGTCAGATTTATAAATCCATGCGTTTGATCTGAGTATTCTTCATAATGCATTTTGACGCCATTTTGGCGTAGCTTATAGCTATAGATTTTCCCTTCATCATGTAATACGTCATGCCCAGCAGTAATCACAAAAGCCGGTGGATTCTTCTTCAAGTTTCCATAGGTTGGAGAAATAATAGGATCATCTAATTCTACGTTATGCTGGGTTGCATAATATTGAGTGACATTATTGATATCTTTACCTGTCAAAACCAATCCTTCGTTATAGGCATAGAAGGATGGATGTCGGCTCTTGAAATCGACTGCAGGGTAAATAAGAAGTTGGGCCTGTGGAGCATACGGCTTATTTACTGATCGTTGAGCCACGACTGTACTAATGTTTCCACCTGCACTATCACCCGCTACCGCAATTCGACCTTTTAATATTTTTAATTGTCTACGATTTTGATATACCCAAGCCAAAGCATCTTCACAGGATTGGATTAAATGTTGAGGAGAAACCTCAGGCGCCAGAGGATAATCAATACTGAGTACTTGTACTTTTGCATATTTTGCCAATATACGACACGCCTCATCATGAGTATCTAATCCACCCACAACAAATCCCCCTCCATGATAGAAAACAAGAAGAGGTAATTTTTTATTAGGTGCTGGATGATAGTGTCTCGCGAAAACGGTTCCACTTTGAAGAGGTAAACGAATATCTTCTACGGAATCAATATCCGTTGATTTCTGGCGTATAGCCAGCATTTGCGTATCAAACTGCCTTCTGGATTCAATTGGATCTGGACCAATAAAACCAATACGCCCCTGCTTAATTTGTACAGCCATCAGACATTTAGTAAATGAGTCCAGATCTGGATATTGGTAAGAATACCCAAGAATTTTGGCAAGTGATTCTTGAGCTAATCGAGGTAACTTATCAAGAGCTCGAGCAGCGGGCCCTTGGCCCTTATCTAGCAATGTTTGAATTTTTTGATTAAATGCTGTCATGCCTATCTCCATGAATTCCTCTTATCCTTCATATTTTCTACAGAATTCTGTTGCTGTTTGACTATATTCGCATACAACTCATGTAATCAAGATACAAAGGTAAAAACTAAATTACGCTAATCTGATTTAAAGCAAATGTCATTAACAAATCTGTCGTTTCAAGCAGGAGTTTTTTGCCAATTATTGTTAACAGACAAAAAGAGGTAAGATTATGTCAACAAAACTAGTTGTTACTTTATTAGCAACCAGTCTCTTAACTGTAGGCTGTGTTGCTTATACGGATGACCCTTCTTATCGTGGTGGCTATGGTTACCATGATACTAATCGCTATGATCGTAATGATGGACGTCGATATAATGATTGGGAACGAAAACGCTGGGAAGAACGTCAAAGAATATATGAACAACAACGAAGAGTTGCTCGCGAACAAGATCGAAATCGTCATGAATGGGATAAAAGACGCCATGACGAGGATAAAAAACACCGTGATGACGATAAAAAACGCCACGAGTGGGATAAAAAACGAGTAGAAGATCGAGATCATAATCGTCGAGATTCTCGTCATGATGACTAAATTCATTACTATATAAAAAGCCCCAATAAGCTACGTCTTTTGGGGCTTTTTTGAGAATTCTAAACTCTCTTAATTATAGAGTAATGAGTAGCAGCTCACTTCATACATAAATCGGCATCTTAAATATATGACTCTATAATCTTTTAACTATTCTTATCACTAAGAATTACTGAGCTGTTGCAGAACCTGAAACAGAGCCTGATGCACCAGCATCAACTTGACCTGGTTGTGCTTGGCCAGAAACGCCAGCATCAACACCTACACCAGCTTGTACGCCAGATGGGCTAGCACTTGTTTGAGCAGAACCTGATGCGTTTAAACCAGCTTCAGATGCACAACCAACAGCTGTAAAAGCAACACCAGCAAGTACTACAGAGATAAGACCTAATTTTTTCATAATCGCTTTCCTTTCATTACGACAAACACTTAAATGCAAAGATCATCTTTGCGCTGCCTATAATTCACAATTTTTTTTTCTGGCGTGCGTATCATTGGTTGTCTTTTGTAGTAATCGAAGTACAAATTGTGCAATTTTTTATTAAATTCTCTTCCCTACTCTTAGCTCTATCTTTTATATAAAAGTAGCAACTTAAGCTTTTGTTTAATTTTATCAATTTCTAATTTTTATCTTAATCTTTTTCTCTGCTCAAAAAAATTCTCTTTATAGAAACACTATATAAGGTGCGTAGAATGTTACAGAGGTTTTTTTGATTAAAAATTCCTTTTCGCATTAAAAAAGCCGGGTATAGACCACGGCTTCTCTAAAAAATTATTATATTCCGATTTAAATTACGGCCATTGCATCTCGCCTTTTACAACTTTTGCACCTAGCTCTAAGCTATCCACACTTTTTAATGTTGGATATTGTTTTTGCATGAGCTGGCTCAATTCGCTAGCATTTTTACTTACTTTAGCCGCTTTCTCATAGCTCTTGAGATAGTCGATCGAAAAGTTAACCGCATCCAAACCTTGTGGAGCTCCCTCAACCATATGTGCTGGAACAACTGTTTGAGGCTGTAGTGCTTTAATGCTTTCTAAAGTTTGAATTACTTCATTGCGGTCTTTAACTTTTGGTGTATCTGCCATCCATAAATGAATACCTGAAGATACAGGGATACCACCTACTACTGCTTTTGAAGAAGGAATCCATAAATAAGTGAGTTCTTTCTTACCTTTAATTTCAATTGACTCATTCTCTAGTTTTAAAGTTTTAGCAGTGTAAGCTTGAGGCACAATAATTTGGCTAGGCGCATTTGCACCCATTTGTGGTCCCCAATACTTCACTTTAAGCGCTTGAGTATCTTGAATATGTTTAACAGTTTCCGGCGTTGCGATGATTTGTACATTTGGGAAGTACTGTTTAAATACATCTAAACCAAAGTAATAGTCCGGATCACCATAACTTACGAAAATTGTCTTTAGCGTTTTACCGCTATCGAGAATATCTGCAGCAATACGTAATGCTTCAGATTTTGAGAATTGCGCATTAACCAATAGAACTTCTTTATCGCCTTCAATTAAAGTAGAAGTCACCCCAAAATGTTCTGGTTTAGCCAGAAAACTTTGGATTTTTAGATCTTGTGCAAAAGTTGAGGAAGCCATCGTCAAAGCTGTAGCAGTTGCTAGGGCCGAAGCAGTTAATTTAAAAAATTTCATTATGTATTCTCCAATTTCATAAGGAATACTTTAAATTGCAATTTCTGTAAGGTAAATGCACTAAACTAAGATAAACTGTTGCATAAATTGTAATAATGATAAAGCATATGGACACATTAAAAGCCATACAAGTCTTTGTTTCTATTGCTCAGCATGGCAATTTAACCAAAGCCGCAGAACATCTTAATTATTCCCGTGCCATGGTTTCTCGCTATCTTGAACATCTAGAGCATACATTCTCAACTCGCCTATTTCAGCGGAATACTCGAAAAATATCTCTCACTCCAGCAGGTGAAAAAGCTCTACTCTACTGCGAAAATATTTTACAACAACAACAACTTTTACAAGAGCTAGCAGCACCCGAACAACATAACGGTACGATTCGTTTTACTTGTGGTTTATTTTTATTTCAATTAGGTGTTGGCGAATGTATTCGTCAATTTAAAAAGCAACATCCACATATTCAATTTGATGTATATCTTACTGAAAATACGATTGACTTGATTGATGCACAAGTCGATTTAGCTTTGCGTATAACGCAAAAAGTTGCAGATGGATTAATTGCGAGGCCAGTTTGTCAGATCGAATCGGTATTTTGTGCTCATCCAGACTATTTAAAACAGCACAGCCTCCTCTCTCACCCAAGACAACTTATTCAATATGAATGTTTAGCTCACCATAGCCAGCATCAATATTGGACTCTTTTTGATGAAGAGCAACAACCACAGAATTATCCTTTAAACGTTACCTTTAAAAGTAATGATGTAAATGCTGTTTATGATATGTGTCTACATGCTCAGGGTGTAGCTATGTTGCCTTCACTATTAGTTAAAAAAGATTTAAAAGAAAAACGACTCGTTCCTTTATTTAAAAACTTTTCAGCTCCGGAATTAAGTCTGTCAGTGGTATATGCATCTAGGCAGCATTTACCCAAAATAACTCAGGAATTTATTGCTTTTATGATCGAAAATTTAGATTTTTACTTAAAACCGCAAAATTAAAAGCTTTAAATTGTCGTGCACGCTTGAATTTTTAGGCAGTGCCCATACTTCATACCTATTAATGAATTACAGCATATGCATGGCAGTTCAGGTTTTACACAGTAAATACTGATGCCAAAAAGGACTGTACATGTTTAAAAACCCATTTAAACGGAGATCATCAATGGCTAATGAGCAAAATGAGCAAGCTCAAGACATTCAACACGAGCAAGCAGAGCAATCTAATGAGCAAACTCAGGCTGAAGGTGGAGAGCAAGCAAACGACGTTACCGTTGAATCTTTACAAGCGCAAATCACTAAATTAGAAGAAAGCCTTAAACTTGAAAAAGCACGTACAGCGAATGCTGTTTACGAAGCACAAAAAAGTGTAGAGCGTATTCAACGTGAGTCTGAGAAGCATAAGGAAACTGTGCTTGAAAAATTTGCAAAAGAATTGCTGGATTCTGTAGACAATCTAGAGCGTGCGATTCAAGCAGCGGGTGATGAAGAAACTCCTGTACTTGAGGGTATTAAGTTAACCTTGAAGTCACTATTAACTACACTGGAAAAATTTGGTGTTGTAGAAGCTGACACTCAAAATGGTTTCAACGCAGATTTACATCAAGCAGTGGGCATTGCCCCAGACGCTAAAGCGAATGAAATCGGTACCGTTTTACAAAAAGGCTATACCTTAAATGGTCGCTTATTGCGCCCTGCTATGGTTATGGTTGGTCAATAAATAAAAAATTGAGAGTTTTTAGATTTTTTTTCGCTAAAACGCTTGAAAAAAATAGATTCACTCTCATATCGGATAACAAGCAAAAACATTGCAAAAGAATTTTTGAGGAAAAAGTCACATGGCAAAAATTATTGGTATTGACTTAGGTACTACCAACTCATGCGTTGCTGTACTTGAAGGCGATAAAGTAAAAGTAATCGAAAACGCTGAAGGCACACGTACAACTCCATCGATCATTGCTTATAAAGATGGCGAGATCTTAGTGGGTCAAAGTGCTAAGCGTCAGGCAGTAACTAACCCGAAAAATACATTATTCGCTATTAAGCGTTTAATTGGTCGTCGTTATGAAGATCAAGCGGTACAAAAAGACATCGGCCTTGTACCTTATAAAATCATCAAAGCTGACAATGGTGATGCTTGGGTAGAAGTAAACGATAAAAAATTAGCGCCTCAACAGATCTCTGCTGAAATCTTGAAAAAGATGAAGAAAACTGCAGAAGACTATTTAGGTGAAACAGTTACAGAAGCAGTTATTACTGTTCCTGCTTACTTTAACGATGCTCAACGTCAAGCAACTAAAGATGCGGGTAAAATCGCTGGTTTAGACGTTAAACGTATCATTAACGAACCAACTGCTGCTGCACTTGCGTTCGGTATGGACAAAAAAGAAGGCGATCGTAAAATTGCTGTTTACGACTTAGGTGGTGGTACTTTTGACGTATCAATCATTGAAATCGCAGACCTTGATGGCGACCAACAAATCGAAGTGTTATCAACAAATGGTGATACTTTCCTTGGTGGTGAAGACTTTGATAACGCGTTAATTGAATTCTTGGTTGAAGAATTTAAGAAAGAACAAAGTGTGAACTTGAAAAATGACCCACTTGCGTTACAACGTTTGAAAGAAGCTGCTGAAAAAGCAAAAATCGAGCTTTCTTCATCAAATGCAACTGAAATCAACCTTCCATACATCACTGCTGATGCAACTGGTCCTAAACACTTAGTGATCAATGTAACACGTGCAAAACTTGAAGGTTTAGTTGCTGATTTAGTTGCTCGTACAATTGAGCCTTGCCGTATCGCGCTTAAAGATGCTGGTCTTTCGACTTCTGACATCTCTGACGTGATCTTGGTTGGTGGTCAGTCTCGTATGCCACTTGTACAACAAAAAGTACAAGAATTCTTTGGTAAAGAGCCACGTAAAGACGTGAACCCTGATGAAGCAGTTGCAATTGGTGCTGCGATTCAAGGTGCGGTATTGTCTGGTGACAAAACTGACGTTCTTTTATTAGACGTAACACCATTAACTTTAGGTATTGAAACAATGGGTGGTGTATTAACACCAATCATTGAGAAAAACACGACGATTCCTGCGAAGAAATCACAAGTGTTCTCTACTGCTGCTGACAACCAGCCTGCTGTAGACATTTCTGTTTACCAAGGTGAACGTAAGATGGCTCAACAAAACAAATTGTTGGGTAACTTCCAATTAGGCGACATTCCACCTGCTCCACGTGGTGTGCCACAAATTGAAGTATCTTTCGACATCAATGCTGATGGTATCTTGAAAGTATCTGCTAAAGATAAGAGCACTGGTAAAGAGCAATCAATCCAGATTAAAGCAAACTCAGGTTTGTCTGATGCTGAAATCGAAGCAATGATTAAAGATGCTGAAGCGAATGCTGAAGAAGATCGTAAGTTTGAAGAACTTGCAAAAGCTCGTAACGAAGCTGATGCATTAATTTCAAGCTCGAACAAAGCTGTAAAAGATCTTGGTGATAAAGTTACTGAAGATGAAAAAACAGCTGTAAGTACTGCGGTTTCTGAACTTGAAGCAGCAACAAAAGAAAATGATGTTGAAGATATCAAAGCTAAAACTGAGGCTTTACAAAACATCTTAATGCCTATCACTCAACGTGCTTATGAACAAGCACAGCAAGCTGGTGGTGCAGAAGGCTTTGATCCAAATGCATTCCAAGGTGGCGATGCAGGTCAACAAAAAGCAGATGATGGCGTTGTAGATGCTGAATTCACAGAAGTAAAAGATGACAAAAAATAATTTGTCGCTTTAAAAAAGACCGCGCGAAAGCGCGGTTTTTTTTAAGATAAATCCTGTTATTCTCAAGTATTGGATTTTTAAATTTTGCCTCAGATGATGAAATTGTACTCCATGCTGAATGAGATGCTTCAAGTAAGTATTTTCGGCGTGTAACTTCCTTCACATTTTATTTATCGGTAATCATTTTATTTCAGTATCTTAACTACTGCAGCTGTATACATTGTTGACAAGTAATTGCTAGGATTATGTACATTCAACTTTAGCCAATCAGACTACATCAATTTGATACAGATACAATATTATATATATAATCTAAAACATTAAAATATCACGCTATAAAAAATGAAAATCGAACCAATTATCACAAAAACCAAATTTAGATTAATGCTTATTTTTTCTCTACTCTTCGCCATTTTTAGTGCAACATTTGATGCCTATGATGAAACGTTTATCTCAATCAATGAGACGTTATCAATAGATCCCCAAAACTGGGAATTAGCCATTACTTGTCTTCTTTCAATTATTTTTTTGATCATATTCATTGGTTTGCTTCTATTCAAAGAATGGGCGAGGAAACTATATATTTATACTTTTTTCCCAATTTTACTCATTTATTTATTACCGAGTTACTATTGGACATTAATGTCTGGTCTAAGTGCTATTTTTTATGAGCTAGGCAATATTCTCTCTACACTAATTTGGGGCATTTTAGTTGTACCTAGCCTCTACCAACCTTTATTTAAAAAAGATGCTGAATTCACTGAAGTTAAAGATGACAAAAAATAATTTGTTTCTTTGATAAAAAAACCGCGCTTAGGCGCGGTTTTTTATTGGTTACAAAAAATAACAATAGCTTATTAAAGGAGATTTTTAATTATCTTAATGTCAAAAAGATCAATGATAAAAACTAATCTATTAATTATAAAAAAGATTTTATAAACTAAAAGACATTGTTACTTATTACATTAATTATTCCATTATTGCCAAGTCTAAAAACATCTTTTTAAATTTTTATAGCCAGATCACAAATTCTCCCACTCTCCTGCATTTTTTATCATTTTGACGAAATTAATTAAGTAGCTAACAATAAGATTTATTTATATTTTTTATTTTGCCATGAAAAAATTTCTATGGTGGGGACTTAGCTTGTGTTTATGCATAGGCTTACAAACGACGAGCTTTGCCCAAAATAATCTACCAATGGTTTCCTCTAATCAACCTTTAAAGTATCGAATTGCTTTTATTGATCCACGGTTTCAACTCACTAAAGAACAACTTATTGAAGTAAGCCAACAAGCTGCTGAAATCTGGCACAAAGAGACTGGAAAAACCTATTTTTCTTATAATTCAGAAGCACAGTTATCAATTAACTTAATTTATGATGATCATCAAATTATTAAAAGTGAACAACAAGAAAATTTAAATGCTCTTTTACAAAAGCAGGAACAATGGCGCATTAAAAATGAAGAGATTATTTTAAACAAACAAGAAATTGATCAGCTATCATCTGATTTGAACAAAAAAAAGATCAGTCTAAAAGCTGAATTTGAACACTATCAACGAGACGTAGCACACTTTAACCAAGGGGAACATCGATACTCTCTTGCCGACGAATTAAAAGAGCGGCAGAATCAAATCCAGCAAATATCTGGAAATTTGCAAAATGAATCAAATAATTTAAATTTTAGAATTCAACTGCTTAACAAAAAAATTAAAGAACTAAATCAAGAGCAAAGCGATTTAACAACTTTAATGACACAATTTAAGCTAGAACAAAAAGCCAGTATTCAGATCTTTCATAAAGGCTTATTCAGTCAAAACCAAATTCAAATTTACGGTTATGCTTCTTTAAATGATTTACGTTTGACCCTTGCTCATGAGTTTGGCCATGCTTTAGGACTAAAACATACTACTGATCCCAAATCTTTAATGTACCCCCGTTTAAAAGAGCAAGATATTCATAATTTCAAATTAACAGATTCAGATTTAGAGTTATTAGGCTCAATTTATAGTTCAATTAAGGAAAATCATTAAAGTTAAATAATTAAAAAAACTAAATAAAACCCAATACAATGAATTTAATCTAAATAAATAATTTTGCATTTGGTAAAAACTAATGAGACTAAAGTCGCATTTATTTATTTGAATTGTACATTTTTTGATTGATTTTTCATTTTATATTCTTATAATACGTTTTTTTTAAAATCTCCCCCTCTTCTATTATGCGTTTAACATCTTTGTTACTAGGCGTAGCCTTTGCTTTTTCTAATTTTCAGGCTAATGCTAATCTTGCCACTCCAGCTCATACTCAAATTCAGCAAAAAGCGGGTCAGCACCTGACTTATAAAGTTGCTGAAATTGATCCCCGTTTTGGTTTGAGCCAAGATCAATTGATTCAGATTAGCCAACAAGCTGCGGATATTTGGAAACAAGGTACTGGGCAGGATTATTTTACTTATGATCCAAATGCAAAGTTAGAAATTCGTCTAGTTTACGATAATGGTCAAAGTCGTTCTGAACAGCGTCAAAAAATTGCAGCTCAGTTCCAGCAAGAACAGCAACGTGTAATTGATGCCCAGCAACAAATTAAGCAATTGAAGCAAACCCTTGGTCAAACTCAATCTGACCTTGAAAATAAAAAGCAGATTTTGAATGGCAAATTGAAAAATCTTGACCAACTAATGATACAGCTTAACCAAGGTAAATTAGCACCTGAATATAGTGCTAAATCTTTGGCTAAAACCCAGAAAGATTTGCAAAAGCAAACTGTTGCTTTAAAGAAAGAAATTGCTGCATATAATGAGCAAGCTAAAGATTTAAATGTCAAAGTTACTCATTTTAATCAGATTAATAATGAGTTTAATAATTCATTAAACGAATTTAAGCAAAATGCTCAAGCTGATGTCTTTAAAAAAGGTATCTACAACGGCAAACAAATCGTGATTTATGAGTTTAAGTCTATTGATGATTTACGTTTAACGATTGCTCATGAGTTAGGACATGCGCTTGGTTTAAAACACAGTGATCAACCAAATGCATTGATGTACTCAGTTCGTAAAGATGGTGACAAAAAAATCACTGGTCTTACCGATGCTGATCGTGATCTATTGAGTGCTTTACCTCAATAATTAAGAACTTGATATAAAATGATGTATCTATTTCTAGATAGATACATCGAAATTCATATCAAAGTCATGTTATTGTGGTCATAAGAGCTAACGAAAATAGAATGGAGATCAAGATGAGTTACTATCATATCCTGATTGAAGTAAATGATCATATCAGCACAATTGAACAAACACGCGATATTGAACTGTTTGATATTATTGAAATCAAACCGTATCTTCATTCTATTCTAATCCCCTTTTTCAATGAGCATGAAATCGAGCTTGAAGATGAAAATATTGAATACAAAGATATTTTGCATCTTGAGGTGAAACAGACTCTGCTACCGATTGAACATTTAATTGAAGAAGAACAAAAGCAATTACCAAGTGATACAGATGTTACGATCACTGCGTATGAAATCTTTAATGATCGAGATTTAAGCCAAGATGTCACTTCAGTTATTTTTGATATATTGGAAGCGGTTAAATTAGATTAGCAATCTTATACAAGTACTTATAAAAAAGGTCTGCATGTGCAGACCTTTTTATTATTTTCAGTTTATTGCATCATTTTTTTGGCTTGTTCTTGACGGAATGCGCGTAAGATTTGTTGCCCTGCTCGTCCGCTTGGATTTAAACCTAAACGAGTTTGCTCCTGACGAATAGCCACACGGGTTTTATCCCCAATAAGACCATCAACCGCGCCAATATCGTAGCCGCGATTAATCAAAAACTGTTGGATTTCACGACGTTCTGCACGTGAAGTTCCTGGATCATCAGTTGGCCAAGATGTCGCAAAAGGACGAGCGCCTTTTAAACGATCAGATAGATGAGCAATTGCAAGACCATAACTTTCCGCAGCGTTATAACTATAAATAGCATCAAAATTCTTAAATACTAAGAATACTGGACCATTTACGCCTGCTGGTGCCATTAAACCTGCCGAAGTACTGCTAGATAAAGCCCCTTGAACAAGTGGAGAGCCGTCAATTCGAGTAACACCTCGCGCACTCCAGCTACTTAAAGCTTTCTTTGAGCGTCGCCCTTCTCCATCAATTGACATACCTTGAGGAACTTTTACTTCAAAACCCCATGGCATTCCTGCTTGCCAACCCGCTTTATTTAAGAAATTAGCCGTTGAAGCCAATGCATCAACTGTACTAGACACCAAGTCTCGACGACCATCTCCATCAAAGTCAACAGCTAACCGTTCATAAGTCGATGGCATAAATTGGGTATGACCAAATGCCCCAGCCCATGAACCTTTCAGTTGATCTTCGGTTAAGTCACCACGCTGTAAAATACGCATGGTGGCAAAAAATTCAGTACGGAAATAACTTTGTCGGCGACCTTCACAACTTAAAGTTCCGAGTGCTTGTAATAAAGGATATTTTCCAGAAATATCACCAAAATTACTTTCAACACCCCACACTGCCACAATTGTTTCTGGTGGTACGCCGTAGGTTTGAGAAGCACGATTTAAAACATCGCGATATTGCGCCAACTTTTGTTTTCCAAGCTCAACACGTTCTTCATCGACCAAGCCAGAAAGATAATCCCAAATAGGCGTCGAAAATTCTGGTTGATAATTTAATTTATCAATAACCGAATAATCTGGAGTTAAGTTTTGAGTATAACGATCATAGGTTGTACCAGAGACTCCAGCAGCAATCGCTTGAGAGCGTAAATTTGCCAAACAACTTTGGAAATTATTATTAGGCGTATAATTTTCGTTAGTCACTGTCGGAACAGTGGCACTGCTAGATATTGTGGAACCATTAATTACGAGCTCTGCTTGAGCCTGAGTCATTGCTAAAAATACAGAGCCAACAATACAAGAAAAACGTCGCATATTATCCCAGTTTCAATTTTTGAATTTAAATTTTTAAGTACCATACCATTATGAGTCTAAAATTTCAGAGAGAAAACGTAAATTTGAATTCATAATCTCTTCTTTAAATTCATTTCCCGTGTTTTAAATTCAAATTTTCCACTTTATTTTGAATTTAAAACTTCTGCGAAGTGCATCACTAGTTTTGAATTCAAAATAATAGCGTATAGTTTAAATTCAAAAACCTTATTTTAAATTTAAACTATAAAATATGTGTTTCTGTGGATAAACTTATCCACAACCAAGCAAAAACAGTACTATTTATTGATTCTTTTCTATATTTCGTCATTCTTTATGACACAGCAAATCCAATCACCGACAATCTGTATTTTTAAATTCAAAAGTTAACCCATGTTTTAAATTCAAACCAGCCACGTTATTTTGAATTCAAAAAACACAACCTCTACCGCATAGTATAAATCAAATCCTCTTTGTGGATAACTAACTTTAAATTCAAAACAATGTAAAAAACTTGTTTTCACTTTTTAAATTTAGAAACACCACCAATATTTAAATTCAAAAATTCACGTAAAAAGTTATCCACAAACCCAAATACTTATGATTTATTATTTTTTAAATTTAAAAGATAAAAAAAGCGATCCGAAGATCGCTTTTTTGCAAAATCAAAAGTACTTAGAGGGTCATATCTGCTGTTAGAGCGAGTGGTTCTGGCAAAATTTTCGCCAATTGACGGCATAACGTCGTCAATTCATTACTATCCACAGGCATTAAAGTGATATGGCCTAATTTACGGCCAGCACGTTCAGACTTGTTATAAAGATGTAGATGAGCACCATTTAAGGCAAGTACATCTTCAGTTTTAGGATGCTGACCAATAATATTGATCATGACCGTTGGACGAACAACGTCTGTTGAACCTAATGGAAGACCTGCAACAGCTCGAATATGGTTTTCAAACTGAGAACAGACAGCGCCTTCAATTGACCAGTGACCTGAGTTATGCACACGTGGTGCCATCTCATTTGCACACAAACCTTGTTCTGTCACAAACAGCTCTAGAGTCAACACACCAACATAGTTGAGGTGATTCAGCAAACGCGTAATGTAGTCTTGAGCAACAGGCTGTAAAGCTTCACTATTCGGTGCTGGAACAATTGAATGCGATAAAATGCCATTATGGTGGTGATTTTCAGCCAATGGCCAAGTTTTTACTTCACCATTTTGGCCGCGCACCGCAATAATTGAAACTTCGCGAGAGAATTTAACAAAGCTTTCGGCAACTAGACTTTTTGCAGGACCAAGTTCAGCCCACGCGGTGTCAATCTGGTCTTCTGAACGAAGTACAAACTGACCTTTACCATCATATCCACCAGTTGCAGTCTTAAGCACAATCGGTAAACCAAGCTCAGCAACAGCCTTTTTCAAACTTTCTAAGCTATCTACAGCACGATACGGCGCAACGGGAATAGTAAGTTCATCAAACAATGCTTTTTCTGACAAACGATTTTGCGCAGTCGCTAAAGCAACACGGGGAGGGTGCAATGCTTTGGTTTGTGTTAAAACATCAACATCTTCAACTGGTGTATTTTCAAACTCAAGACTGAAAACATCAGCACTTTCAATAAACTGTTTTAAACCTTGCTCATCTTGGCTAGAAAAGACTTGGCCTAAAACACCTGCTGGACAATCTGTATTTGCTTCAAAAAAAGTACACTGAATATTTAATGGTAAAGCCGCTTGAGCCATCATTCGGCCCAGTTGCCCACCACCAAAAATACCGATAGTTTTATCCATCTCAGCCTCTTACACCTGACCCGGAATATTTTTGCTTGCAACTTTATCAGTTTGCGCAGCACGGAAATCAGCAACATTTTTCGCGATTTCAGGACGAGTTAAACCTAAGATTTGTGCCGCCATAATTGCAGCATTCGTCGCACCTGCTGGACCAATCGCTAAAGTACCAACTGCAATACCAGCTGGCATTTGTACGATTGAAAGCAAAGAATCTACGCCATTTAAAATTGATGATTTCACTGGCACACCCAAAACAGGTAAATCAGTTTTTGCGGCACACATTCCAGGTAAATGCGCTGCACCACCAGCACCAGCAATAATCACTTGAATACCACGATCACGCGCAGTTTCTGCATATTCAAATAAACGATCTGGAGTACGATGAGCAGATACCACTTCCGCTTCAAATGGGACACCAAGCTGTTTAAGCATATTGGCTGTGTTTTCGAGAGTTGCCCAATCAGATTGAGAACCCATAATAATTCCAACGAGAGGTTGAGCGTCTTGTGCTGCGGCCGCATTCATTGCTAATGTTCCAGAGACAAAAGTAAAAGAAGATAAATCTCGACGAGAGCCAAGTTTTAAATGGTTCGGAAGCCCATTATTATAGACTGATTTTTCATCTCACGAAAATTTAACTGACCAGCTCTGCGAATATTTTTAATATCATGAAAAAATGTCATGGTTTAACAGTGAAATATTCTCAAATTTTATTAATATAGCGCGCTTAATCAACTCAATGCTTTTGACTATGAAGACCCAACGCCAAGAGATCAATAATTTTCTAAAATTCTAAAAAAAGCGTGTAAACACCCAGCAAGATAATCAGGTATTTAGAAAATAATAGCTTGTATAGAATCAATTATTCAATACAAGCTATTGCAAATTATTGGCTTCTAAATACGAAATAAACACAGCCAAATAGACATAACATCGCCCACAAGTAATCCAGTTTAAATGGCTGTTTAAACAAGAAAATCATAAACGGTACAAACACAATCAGCGTAACTACTTCCTGCGTGATTTTCATTTCACCGAGCAACCAGCCTTGTGCACTCAGCATACGAGTAGCAGGAATCATAAAACTGTATTCAAGCAAGGCAATAATCCAACCGAATAAAATCGCTTGCCAGAGTGGAGCATGGTGCAAAAATTTGAGGTGCCCATACCATGCAAGTGTCATAAAACAGTTAGAAATAATTAATAGCGTAAAAGCTAAAACCGTTGGGCTCAAAGGCACATCCCTCATCATCACGATGATTTAAGTATTATTAAAGATATAAAACATTATAAAAGATAAAACTGTAATTCAGCTTAAATACAAAAAATAAAGCTGTACTTTTATAAGGGCCTCAAACACATAGAACAACAACGATTTTTGACTATCTTTTCTAGTAGAGCCTTGCTATCGTTGCTGCCAAATTTATCAATAATGAACGCGCAGACACTTGACGTGCTGTGTATAGAAGCAGTGGAGAAGGCGAGCAATGCATCTGCATATCTTGGGTATTTGTGGCACTTTTATGGGCTCTTTAGCACTTTTAGCTCGTGATTTAGGGCATAAGGTAACCGGTTCCGATTCAAACGTTTACCCGCCAATGTCTACCCAGTTAGAAAACGCAGGTATTACCCTCATGCAAGGCTATGATCGTAGTCATTTGCAGCCTCATCCAGATTTAGTCATTGTCGGAAATGCCATGAAACGTGGTATTGATGCTGTGGAATATATGCTTAACGAAGGTCTGCCATATATTTCTGGTCCACAGTTCCTTGCTGACCACGTTTTACAAGGTAAACATGTACTTGGTGTAGCTGGTACTCACGGTAAGACAACAACAACGACCATGCTGGCTTGGGTACTTGATCAGGCGGGTTTAAACCCAGGCTTTTTAATTGGTGGTGTTCCACTTGGTTTTAGTGAAAGCGCTCGTTTAGGTGGCGGCAAATACTTCTGCGTTGAAGCCGATGAATATGACTCAGCTTTCTTTGATAAGCGCTCTAAGTTTGTTCACTATCACCCCAAAACGGCGATTTTAAACAACCTAGAATTCGACCATGCCGATATTTTTGATGACCTCGCGGCTATTCAAAAGCAATTTCATCATCTTGTTCGTACCATTCCAAGTGAAGGCCGTATTATTGCGCCAATTACTGAAACTCATATTGATGAAGTACTTGAAATGGGCTGCTGGACACCAGTCATTCGTACAAGTCTAGAAGCGAATGAAAAAGCTGCTTTGTCTGCCGAACTCATTTCAATTGATGGTAGCCATTTTAAAGTATTAGAAAATGGCAATATCGTTGGTGAAGTGAAATGGAGCATGACAGGGCAACATAGCGTAGCTAATGCTTTGGCAACGATTGCAGCCGCTCAGCATGTGGGTGTGGCGCTTGAACAAGCTTGTGAAGCTTTGTCTAACTTTGGCGGTGTGAAACGTCGTATGGAGTTACTCGGTACAGTTAATGGCATTGAGGTTTATGATGACTTTGCTCACCATCCAACTGCAATTGACACGACTTTAGATGGCGCACGTAAACGCTTAGGCGAACGCCGTTTATGGGCCATTATCGAACCACGTTCAAACACAATGCGTATGGGCAGTCATAAAGATGGCTTAGCACATTCAGCACGCTTAGCAGACGAAGTCATCTGGTATCAACCAGAAGGTTTAGATTGGGATTTACAACCGGTGATTGAAGCTGCTTCTAACCATGCTCAAGTTAGCCGTTCACTTGATGAAATTATTGAACGTATTGTCAATGAAGCAGGAGAGGGCGATGCTGTTGTGATTATGTCTAATGGTGGCTTTGGTGGATTACATCAAAAATTAATGAATGCATTAAAAGCAAAAGCTGCTTAACTTTTGCTTTTAACTATTCAATAAAAAAGCGGGTTTCAAATTGAAACCCGCTTTTTTATTCAGCCGTTTTAAACCTTCTCTGGCTCTATATTTTCTATAAATTTATTAGAAACCATTAAACGTAAACTATAGACAATACCCATCGCAAAAACGCTATATCCCACGTTATTACAAATAAACGGAATACATAAAATGATGAGAGCCGTAATAGGGTAAAACCATTTGCTGATTCCCGCTAAACATTCAAATTCATATAGTAGCCAAATGCAGGTGGTATACAGCACTACACTCACCGCAACGACTATTCCCATATATAAATCGGAAATATGGGCATGATGGGTTGTGACATCCACAGCAGCAGCAAGCGCAGCGCCCACCGTAGCAATACTCACAAAAACAAAGTAATGACCATACCCCCATACAAACGGGCGCACACCTTTCAAATGGTGATGCTGTTCACTACGGTCAAAATAAGCCCACCACATTGCGAACATAAGCATCAATCCACCGATCATTAAGAAAACGGCAGGAATATTAATAGATTGAGCAGTCAGCGCATCACGGATTGCATTAAAGCTACCAATAATTGATTCACCCAACACAATAATCGTAAGCAGGGCATAACGCTCTACAATATGATGTGGATGCCACGGCGTAGGTGAATATTTTTCTGCATAGTAGGGAACAAATAGCTCCATCGCAGCCAGAAATAAAAATAAAGGGGCCGAAAGTACATGGGTAAAATTGGCAACTAACCAACCAATCTGTACCAGTACAATCCCTATTGCATAACGATAAGCCGTAATACGCCGAGCAGGATCGTATTTTGCTGCACGTAACCACTGGGTCACTAATGCCATTCGCATGATGACATAACCGATGATCATTACGTCAAAATCCTGACTATGAAATACATCAGGAATGCCTGCTGCCATCACCAATGAACCTGCAATTTGCACAAAGGTGAGGCATCGATACAACGCATCGTCGTTATCGTAAGCCGAAGCAAACCATGAAAAATTCATCCATGCCCACCACAGCGCAAAAAATACCATCAAGTAGCTTGGTAACGCATGCCATAGATGATTTTCAATAATGGCGTGGTGTAACTGCTGACCTGCTGTTGCAATCGCGACCACAAAAATTAAATCGAACAATAATTCGAGGGGAGTCGCTGCTCTATGCGGCTGTTTTGGATCTCTTGGAGATAAAGGCCTCAAACTTAATTTTTTCTGTTTTTCTTGAGTAGTCATAAAATAACGTTCTCGAATAAAATGCCAACACGTTAGCACTTTAATATCAACGCTTAGATCACGCATTAAAAATTATCGTTCTAAGCTGTTTAATCTTTACTCACAAACAAACTATATTTCATTTTTGTGACAATTCTTTATCATAGCTCACGTTTTTGTTCTTGTTTGGAATATGAATGTCTTTAGAAACACTCAACCTTAGCTTATTCCATGTTATTAATGGGGCTCAGGATGCGAGTCAATTTATCATTCGTCTTGCTATCTTTTTTGCTAATGATCTCCTCTATATTCTTTTATTCATCCTTACATTTTTATGGTTCTATGGCGACCAAGATTTAAAAAATAGGGTTGTTAAATCTGTCTTTTTGACCTGCGTGTCGCTTTTAGTAGGTTATGTTATTTCTCTGTTTTACCATCACGCAAGACCGTTTGTGATGGGTGTTGGTACTACTTTTATCGAACATGCGCCCACGGCATCTTTTCCAAGTAATCATATGCTGATTTTTAGCACCATCGCTCTGTCTTATTTATTTGCTCAGCGTAAACTGATTGGAATAATTCTTCTATCCTTGTCATTTGTCGTGGCATGGTCACGTATTTATTTAGGTGTGCATTTCCCTTTAGATATGTTGGGCGCTTTTATTGTAGCGCTATTGGTAAATACAGCCGGATATTACTTCTGGAATGCTTATGGCATGCATTTAACAGCATTCTTTATTCACCTTTACCAAATTATATGCAAACCACTTTTAGATCGAGGTTTAATTAAATAACCTTTAGATCCTTTTTAGTGTTAAAAACCACGAAATTAAGTTCAGTTGCGTAATACTAAAAAATCTGCCATTCTATGTGTACTTGGATATGTTTTATCCAAAACAGAATTTAGTTTGACAAGGGGAGTAGCCTCCTCCAAACATAACAGCAATGTTATGTGTCAGATATCGTCAATACACTTTTATTAAAAAGTCGGTATCTGAGCATCATGAAATTCATGATGTAGGCAAGACCTTGATCATGTTGGCACAGATGTTTAATTCATCTGGCAACGGGTCAAGGTTTTTTTATGCCCAATTGCCGGATGTGGAGGTTTTATGGAATCGATCGGCAATTTATGGCTGTATGTAGCATTCTTTGGCATTGTCATTGTCATGCTCCTGATAGACTTTTTAGGCTTTAAGCAAAAGCAAGGTCAGGATGTTTCAATTAAGCAAGCTGCTTACTGGAGCGTGGCATGGGTGAGTGTCGCAGCCTTATTTGGTGGTGGTTTATGGCTTTACCTACAACAAACTGTTGGGGTGACCTTAGCAAATCAAAAGACCATGGAATACTTTGCTGGTTACTTACTTGAAAAGTCGCTCGCAATTGACAACGTTTTTGTCTGGTTAATGATTTTCGCAGCGTTTGCTATTCCTGCTGCATTACAACGTAAAATCCTTCTCTACGGCGTATTAGGCGCAATCGTACTGCGTACTCTCTTTATCTTTATTGGTGCATGGTTCGTTCAAGAATTCTCTTGGGTGCTTTATATCTTCGGTGCATTCTTGGTATACACAGGCTTTAAGTTCTTAAAAGGCCAAGATGAAGAAACCAATATTGAAGACATCAAGCTTTTAAAATGGTTACGTAACCACATGCGTATTACACCGCAGCTTGAAGGTGACAAATTCTTTGTACGTCAAAATGGCTTATTGTGGGCAACGCCGTTATTTCTAGTTTTGATTTTGGTTGAAGCTTCTGACGTGATTTTCGCGGTAGATTCTATCCCTGCTATTTTCGCGGTAACTAGCGATCCATTTATTGTTTTAACAGCGAACTTAATGGCAATTTTAGGTTTACGCGCAATGTTCTTCTTGCTTGCTGGCGCTGCGACCAAATTGCATTACTTACCATACGGCTTAGGCATTATCTTATTGTTCATTGGTGCAAAAATGTTGTTGCTTGATGTATTCCACATGCCAATCTGGATCTCGTTAAGCTTTATCGTCTTGGTGTTAGCAATTACTGCTTATCTATCCTTACGACACAACAAAAAGCAATTGCAGTCTTAATTCATCACAACAAGGCATCTACAAGCGAGATGCCTTGTGCTTTAAATTTTCAAAATAGACTGTACTTTAAAAAAACAGATTAATATTATATGCCAACTTAAAATTTATCTTTCCTAATCAGAAACATAATAGACAATATCTATTCGACATTGTATGTCGAACATACTTATTAAAATGTGTGGAGTCTCATGCGTTCTAAAAAAATTAATCTTGTCGTGGTGCCTTTATTACTCACGGCATGTAGCCATAATGATGGTCCTTTAGTACAAGATGTATATAACAACCAATATGACTGTGCTCGCGACTGGAATACTGAAACTTGTGAAGAAGAAAATAGCTCAAGTGGACATAGTTCTGGTTCAGGCCATTATTTAGGGCCTGCGTATTATCGAAATAACCGCGAAGTTTCTTATCACGGCAATACCTTACATCCTTATAGCAACTTGAGTGCTGGTCGCCCCATCATTTCAACCACGGCGAAAAGCTCGTCTTTTTCATCGCCAATTAGAGGGGGATTTGGTCGTAGCGGTTTTTCTTTCGGCGGCTAAGTCTTCAGGCATTAACATAAGATGAAAAGAAAAATCTTTACTCCACGCCCAGACTGGCAAGTGGAGCATCAAAATATTGGTTTTGATTACTTTAATTTACCTTCTCTCGATGGCTCAATTTACTGGTCTGAAGGAGTTGCTTACGAGTTTACCCTTAAGCAGATTGAACAACTTGAAGATGCAGCAAATGAACTGCATCAAATGTGTTTATCTGTTGTAGGAGAACTCATTCAACGGGGTGACTATCCTGCTTATTTTCAAATTCCAGAAGCAGCCCTAAGCCATATTGAAAGCTCATGGAAACAAAATGCACCAATGCTCTATGGTCGCTTTGATTTCGCCTACGATGGGCGAAATATCAAAATGCTGGAATACAATGCCGATACACCTACCGGCTTACTAGAAGCATCTGTAGCGCAGTGGCTGTGGATAGAAGAAGTCTCAGGCATTCCGAACCGAGACCAGTTCAATAGTATTCATGAAGACCTGATTAAACGCTGGAAGACGATTTTACCGCGCGGTAGTCGTGTGCATTTTGCTGCCTGTCAGGAAGCGGGACGAGAAGATTGGGGCAATTTAGAGTATTTGATGGATACAGCCTACCAAGCTCATCTACAAGTTTCCGAGCTTTCTATGGAAAACATAGGTTGGAACGGACAAAATTTTATTGATCTTAATAATCGCACCATTCAAAACCTGTTCAAGCTCTATCCATGGGAATGGATCTGGGAAGAAGCATTTTCTCAATATATCCACCCACAAACACAGTGGATTGAACCTTGTTGGAAAATGCTACTTTCAAATAAAGCAATTCTGGTTGAGCTTTGGAAACGTTACCCAAACCATCCTTTATTGGTCGAAACCCATACTTATGACCCACAGCAAACATTGGCTGGCAAATGGGTGAAAAAACCGATTTTGGCAAGGGAAGGGGCTAATATTCGGGTTTTACAAGATGGCCATGACCAAGGTGCAGCTTCTGGTAGTTTCCATTTTGATGACTATGACAAATACGGTTATGTCGTACAAAAATGGGGAGACACCCCATTATTTTCAGGACAACTCCCTACACTCGGATTATGGATGGTCGGTCATCAATGCGCAGGTATGTCCATTCGTGAAGATTGCTACGACATTATCGGTAATGATGCTCACTTTGCAGCGCACTACTTTGTTGAGTAATAAACGCCTAGATATGCATAAAAAAGCACTTTAAAAGTGCTTTTTTATTGTGCCCTCAACGCAGTCAATCAGTGCATAGCGAATAATGAACTTTAGTCTCTAAAGCTAAATTAGAACAAATATTCAAAAATATAATGACTTAATCTTATGTAATTTAATACTTTTATTCTTATTTCTTTAATTAAAAACCAATATTGGCAAGCTCTTTGCATCTCCTAAAAAGAAAAAAGCCTAGATTTTAAGGGCTCGTGAGAGCCCTAATTTTTTTAAGGAGTAATGCCATGAATGCTATCCCAACTTTAACGCCACTTGCTATGCCATGTAACAGCAGTTTTGATGCAAAAGATTGGGAAATTTTATCTACTCACTGGTATCCAGTTGCTCGTATTCAAGACGCCTCTACTGCACCCCAGCGAGTGACACTATTAGACGTGAATATGGCACTGTATAAAACAGAAAGTGGCGAAATTCATCTGGTCCGAGACATTTGCCCACATCGTGGTGTGCCTTTAACCAAAGGTTGGGTGGATGGTGAGGAGATTGTGTGTCCTTATCATGGTCTACGCTATAACACCGAAGGGAAATGTACCCAAATACCAGCTCAACCCGAACTAACCAAAATCTCTGATCGTTTTTCTCTGACCAAATTTCCGGTTGTTCAACGTTATGGCTTGGTTTGGACCAGTATTCATGGTCATGATGTTGCTCAAGCCAATATTCCAGTATTAGATACTTGGGATCAGACAGAGCATCAAGCAATTTTGCCACCATTTGTCGATATTGGCGGTTCTAGCGGACGTCAACTTGAAGGTTTTATCGATGTCGCTCATTTTGCATGGGTACATCACAATGCCTTTGCTAATCGCGATAATCCAATCGTCCCTAAATATCACACTGAACGTACCAACTACGGCTTAAAAACGGTCTATATCAGTAATGTCAGTAACTATCCGCATGAACTAAAACATCTCGAACCAGAAGGCTTTTTGTGGAAGCGCACCTTTGATGTCTATCCACCTTTTTCAGCCGTGCTTACGGTCGATTTTCCAGAAGGCGGTGTTTTAAAAATTTTGAACGCCTGTTGTCCTATCTCAAGTAATAAAACTCGTTTATTTGTTCCATTAACACGTAACTTTGATCAAACAGGCGATTTAGAAAACGTATATGCATTTAATGCTCAAATTTTTGCTGAAGACCAAGACATGGTCGAATCACAAAAGCCAGAAGAATTGCCGCTAGATTTAATGATGGAAGCTCATTTTGAAGCTGACCGTTCATCAACGACTTATCGTCGGATCTTGGCTGAATGGGGACTAAGTAAACGTTATACCGTTTAAATTTTGGTTAACTGGGGTACAATCAATCGAAAAAAGTGAAAATATAAAGGCTTTCCATGTCATTGATCGCAAATACCACCGTTGTGCGTGGTCGTTTTTTAGATATTCAGCAAACTGTCTCTGAGCCAACTGATATTCCAAATCAAGTACGTTATTTGGAAGATGGTGTATTGATTAGTGAACATGGAAAAATCAAATGGTTTGGTGCATGGGATGAAGCTCAACAGCATCTTCCTACTGGGATTGAAGTTCAACATTACCCAGAACAATTGATTGTACCCGGCTTTATTGATACCCATATCCACTTCCCGCAAACCGAAATGGTGGGAGCATACGGCGAACAACTTTTAAGCTGGCTCAATACCTATACATTTCCAACTGAAATCCAGTTTCAGGACAAAGCATATGCAAGTGAAATTGCCCAGTTCTTTGTTCAAGAACTCTTAAAACACGGTACAACCACCGCTCTCGTTTTCTGTACAGTTCACCCTGAGTCTGTTGATGCTTTATTTGAAGCCGCAGAACACGTTCAGATGCGTTTAATTGCCGGTAAGGTTCTCATGGACCGTCATGCACCTGAAGCGCTGTGTGACACGCCAGAAACGGCTTACAGCGACACAAAAGCACTCATTGAAAAATGGCATGGCAAGGGCCGTGCGCTGTATGCCATTACGCCACGATTTGCGCCAACTTCTACACCTGAGCAATTAGAAAGAGCAGGGCAGTTAAAGCAAGAATTTCCTGATGTTTATGTACATACACATTTAAGCGAAAACAAAGATGAAATTGCTTGGGTGAAATCTTTATTTCCGGAACAAACAGGCTATTTAGATGTTTATCAACATTATGGCCTGACTGGTAAGCGCTCCGTGTTTGCTCATTGCGTTCACCTAGAAGACGAAGAATGGCAATGCATGCATGATACACAATCCGCTATCGCATTTTGTCCAACGTCGAACCTGTTCTTAGGTAGTGGTTTATTTCCATTGAAAAAAACGTGGGAAAAACAAGTGAAAGTGGGCTTAGGTACAGATATCGGTGCTGGTACATCATTTAGTTTGCTGCAAACTGTTAACGAAGCTTATAAGGTTCAGCAATTACAAGGCGATAAACTTTCAGCTTTTGAAGCGCTCTATCATGCAACTTTAGGTGGGGCAAAAGCGCTTGACCTGCAAGATCAACTAGGAAACTTTAACATCGGTAAAGAAGCAGATTTTGTTGTCTTGAATCTTAAGCCAACAGCATTACAGCAACTGCGCCAGTCGAAATCCAAGTCTGTTGAAGATTCACTGTTTGCATTATTCACGTTAGGTGATGACCGAAATATTGAGGCGACTTATATTTATGGAAAACGTGCTTATCAAAAAGAAACAGCCTAAACAAAATCGTGCTGTTAAGTTTTTGTTATTATTTGGAATATGCGCACTAGCATTAAAGCGTGATCGACATATTGCTCAAAATGATAAAATTTCTAGCTTATCAAAGGGTGCATGAAGAGTCATTTTGCTTTAAAATTTTACCATTAACTCAGATTTTAGAGGTGTTGCAGGTCAACACCTTTTTTATTTTTTCTTTTATATCTTGTAGGAATCTGACATGACTGTTGCAATGAGCATCATGATTTCAACCGAAGAAATTCAAGCAAAAGTCAAAGAGCTCGGCGAGCAAATTAACGCTCACTATGCAAATAGTGACAAAGAGTTGGTCCTGATTGGGCTACTGCGTGGTTCTGTTATTTTCATGGCAGACTTATGCCGCACGATTACCAAACCGCATGAACTCGACTTTATGACAGTGTCTAGCTACGGCGGCGGTACAACGTCAAGTCGAGATGTTAAAATCTTAAAAGACCTTGATGGTGAAATTCGCGGTAAAGATGTGTTGGTAGTTGAAGATATTATTGACTCAGGTAATACCTTAAGCAAAGTTATGGAAATGTTGCAAACTCGAGATCCAAATTCAATTCAATTGTGCACATTGGTGAGTAAACCATCTCGCCGTGAAATTGATCTTGAAGTTAAATTTTTAGGTTTTGAAGTTGAAGATAAGTTTATTGTTGGTTACGGCTTAGACTACGACCAAAAATATCGCCACTTACCATTTATTGGTGAAATTGGTTTATAAATTTCAAAAAAATAGCACTGAAAAGTGCTATTTTTTTATATAACGTTTTAGTTTTGAACAAAAAAGACACAAAAAGTCGCAATCTGCTACAGACAAAACAGACAGCTCTACCGCACGATAGAATATGAAGCAAAATCATTAACTTCACCAAAAAAACAACTGGAGAACAAATATGTGGTCACTTATTGTTGCTATTGTGGTTGGTTTCTTTGCTGGTTTAATCGCTCGTGCCTTACACCCAGGTGATGATAAAGCAGGTTTTATCGTAACAACCCTCATCGGTATTGCAGGTTCACTTTTAGCTACCTATGGCGGAAGATTACTGGGGCTTTACGGAGAAAATTCAGTTGCTGGATTTATCGCATCCGTTATTGGTGCTGTGATTATTCTCTTTCTTTACAACTTGATTGCACGAAAAAGTTAATTACTTTCAGGCAATAAAAAAGCACCGAATGGTGCTTTTTTTAATTTGTTTTATAAACCTAACTCTTTCCAAACAGCTTGAATTTCTTCTGCAGAACGAGCACCTACCAGTTTAAAACCATTTGCAAAAATCAGGGTAGGAGTGCCATTAAAACCTAATCTCTTTCCAAGCTCTAAATTACGGTCAATTGGATTAGTACAGCTCGCAACTGTTGGTCTAACGCCTTGCTGAATCAGTTTTTTCCATGAATAGGATTGATTCGGTGCACACCATACTTGTCTAGAAACTACAATAGACTGAGGTTTTAAAGGATAAATAAACGTATAAATTGTCACATCTTTCAGCTTATCGAGTTCAGGTTCGAGCTGCTTACAATAAGGACAGTTGGGATCAGAAAATACTGCTAAAACATGCTGCCCACTACCTTTAACCGTTTTAATCGCATCTTTTAAAGGAAGTTGATTCCAGTCAATTGAGTTCTGTCCTAGAACTAGATCTTTGGTCAAATTCTTCTGATCTTTTAATCGAATCATAGAACCAACAAACATATGCTGACCATCTTCGCCCACATAGATGATTTGTTGATCCAGATTAGCGCTATATAGCCCAGGCATTTCGGTTTTCTGAATATTGCTAATTTTTAAATTAGGATATTGTTTTTTAATATTTTCTCTGACCGAGTCCACATTAGCGAAACTCAAACTCGCCGTTAAGCTAAATAATGCCAATATTCCTAATTTTTTAAGCATAAAACCAACTCATAGGTAGGAGAGAAGCTCATTTTAATCAGTTCAGATGATTAAAACAGAACTGCTTACCGAGTTATAACCAAAATCCCACTTAGTTATGCCAATGTTTCACGTGGAACATAAGCAGGTTTTAAATCGTTAATTTCTACCGAAATATGGACGATTTCATCATGAATCGATAAAGCATGACGGATCTGGTCTGCTGTTAAGGAAATATCATCAGTTTCGAGCGCCAAAATACAAGAAAACTTGCCTTTTGCGACTTTCCAGACATGAATATCTGTAATTTCGATGTGTTTAGGAAATTCAGCAATCACTTCACGAATTTCTTCAACCACAGGATGATCCATTTCTGCATCAAGAAGGGTTTTTCCTGTCTCTTTGATTAACCCAAGAGACCATTTTGCAACCAAAATAGCACCTAAAATTCCTAAAAGTGAATCTAAAAAGTCCCAGCCAAAATATTTACCCGCACAAAGCGCAATAATTGCAAAAACGGAGGTCACAGCATCTGCAACCACATGTAAAAATGCAGCTTTTTGGTTTAAATCGTGGTGGTGATCCCCATTTTCATGCTCGTGATGGTGATGGTGATGGTGATGGTGATGGTGATGGTGATGGTGATGGTGATGGTGATGGTGATGGTGACCATCATCATGAAGTAACCACGCACAAATCAAGTTAATTACTAAACCTAAAATTGCAATCGGAATAGCTTCATTATAAAAAATCTCAACCGGATTAAATAAACGCTGAACCGACTGAAATGCCATAAAAATAGCTACAACCATAAGCAAAATTGCGCTGCTATAACCCGCTAAAATCTCGATTTTCCAGGTTCCAAAGCTAAAACGGTGATCTTTGGAATAATGACGCGCCGCACGATAGGCAAAGTAGGCTAAACCGAGTGCCAACATGTGCGAACTCATATGCCAACCATCAGCTAATAATGCCATTGAGTTAAAGAACCACCCACCAAATACTTCTAACACCATCATGGACGCCGTTAAAATGGTTGCAATCAAAATACGTTTTTGTGCAAGTGGATTTCCTTCATCAAACTGATGTTGATGATGACGTGATACACTATAATCCTGCATAAAATTTAAACCCAATATACTCCCTACCAGTATATTGAATTATACAAGAGAACACAGATGAGTCACATTGGTCAGGATAAAAAAATACTTAATCGTGTAAAACGACTAAAAGGACAAATTAACAGTATTGAGCATGCCGTTGAACAGTCGGATCTTTCATGCATAGAAATACTGCAACAAGTTGCCGCAATTAAAGGTGCGATAAACGGTTTGATGAGTGAATTGATGGAGCAGCATTTACATCACCATGTGCTCAAAGAAGCACAAGTTGATCAGAATGAATTAGATGAGTTTTTAAAGGTTCTAAAAAGATACGGTTAACGAAGTGACTGAATGACACAACCATGTGCATCATTCAGAATTTTTTTAATTATTTTCCAATACAAAATGAACCAAAGATTTTGCCTAATAGGTCATCGGCGCTAAAGTCACCGGTAATTTCACCTAAAGCATTCTGAGCAAGACGTAATGATTCAGCAACGAGTTCACCTGCATTAAATACAACAAGTTGCTCATGTGCCTCTGATAGATAGAGCTGTGTGCGCTTCATTGCGTCTAAATGACGCGTTCTCGCAATAAAGGTGTCTTCCTCAGGATGAAAGCCTGCATGCGCTGTAATCGCCTCTACGAGGCCTTGAACACCCATCTCTTGTTTTGCAGAAACGGTAATATGACGGAATCCTTGAAAATCACTTATTTCAGCTAACTGACCAGTTAAATCGCATTTATTACCAATTAACATTAAACGACGCGGCTCAATATGTTCAGCAAAATATTCTTGAGCGAGTTTTAATGGATCATCACCTTGATTTAGGTCATAAACCAGCAATAACAAATCAGCTTGTTCAATTTCTTTAATTGCTCTGCGAATCCCTTCTTTTTCAACGATATCACCCGTTTCACGAAGGCCCGCAGTGTCTGTTAAGGTAATTGGTAGACCATTTAAGCTAATTTTTTCATGCAAAACATCACGAGTTGTACCGGCAATATCGGTCACAATTGCGCGCTCAACGCCAGCTAGCGCATTCAACAAGCTAGATTTACCCGCATTCGGCTTGCCGGCAATAACGACTTGTAAACCTTCACGTAGTAATTGACCTTGTCGTGCAGATGTTTGAACTGCATGTACTGACTGCTGAACATCTTCAAGTAAAGCTAAAATTTTGCCATCTGCCAAGAAATCGATTTCTTCTTCAGGAAAATCAATTGCGGCTTCCACATGTAACCGTAAATGGATTAGTTTTTCTAAAACCATATTAATTTTGGTCGAAAAAGCGCCTTGTAAAGAGCGAACCGCAGAACGTGCAGCAGCTTGCGATGTTGCATCAATCAAATCGGCAATTGCTTCTGCTTGAACCAAGTCCATCTTGCCATTTTCAAAAGCTCGCATGGAAAATTCACCCGCTTTTGCAGCGATTGCACCAAGCTCAAATAGACGGCCAAGCAAGGCATTTTGAATGACTGGACCGCCATGCCCTTGTAGCTCTACAACATCCTCACCTGTAAACGAATGAGGATTTGGAAAACATAGGACAATCCCTTCATCCATAATGCTTCCATCAGCATCATAAAACTTACGAAAACCAGCCATACGTGCTTCAGGCAAGTTTTTTTGTGTCAGGTTTTGAGCAATTTCATAAGCCTTAGGTCCCGATAGGCGAATCACGCCCACACCACCACGCCCTGGTGGCGTTGCAATTGCGGCAATCGTGGTTTGACTTTGCATATTATTCACCTAAAAACCTAAAATCCAGCCAAAGAAAAATCCGCCTAAGATTACCATCTTAAGCGGATTTATTCAGCAAAAGTTCAACGATTAAGATGCTGATTCGGTCTTACTTAAACGACTTTTCTCAACGCTCTTATTAATAAACGACTGCTGTAAAATAGTAATACTGTTGTTCACAATCCAGTACAACACGAGACCTGCAGGGAAGAACAGCATAAATACCGTGAACATAATCGGCATAATGCGGAACACTTTTGCCTGCATTGGGTCAGCTGGTTGTGGGTTCAACATTTGCTGTGCAAACATGGTAGCACCCATGATTAACGGCAAGATGAACCAAGGATCCATTGCTGACAAGTCTTGAATCCAGCCTAACCATGGTGCATGACGTAATTCCACACTTTCCATGAGTACCCAGTACAAGGCAAGGAAAATTGGCATTTGTAGCAACAATGGTAAACAACCTGAAAGCGGATTCACTTGTTCACGTTTGTATAAAGCCATCATTTCTTGCGAGAAGCGCATACGGTCTTCACCGAACTCTTCTTTCATGCGTTGCATTTCTGGTGCAATCACACGCATTTTCGCCATAGAACGATAACTTTTTGAAGATAAAGGCCACAAAATCATCTTCACCATAACGGTAAGTAAGATGATTGACCATCCCCAGTTGCCCACAATGCTATGGAAGAATTGAAGACCTAAGAACAATAACTTGGCAATCGGCCATAACCAGCCATAATCAACAGTCTGATTCAAACCAACCGCTAAATCTTTTAATTCAGCTTGAACTTTAGGACCTGAATAAAGTTTTGCGTCCACTTCCATTGAAGTGCCTGCTGGAACATTAATCACTGGTGAGGTAAAACCAATGATATTCATATGATCAGCAGATTGACGAGATTCAAGTTTAGCTACATAAGGCTGACCATTCGCTTGAGTCAGTTTAAGATTCCCAGGAATCCAAGCACTTACAAAATAATGCTGAACAATCGCAACCCATCCACCTTTCGCTTCAGTGCTTACTTTTTCTTCTGAGAAATTAGCAAACTTCAGCTTATTGTAATGTGACTCAGGCGTCCCCCAAGCTCCACCTAAGAAAGTTCCTAGAGTGAAAATACCTTGAGAAGATTTACCAGGATCGTCAGAGTTATCACGCTTTAATTGTCCAAACATCTGACCTTGCCAGCTTTGTTGGCTACGGTTAATCACCTGATGTCTTACAACAATTGGATATTGCCCTTGGGTGAAAGTAAAAGTTTTAATAATTTCAACGCCTTCAGGTGTCTTAAATACCATTGGAACGTTTAAAACTTTTTCAGATTGACCCTTTTGATCCTGCACACCCTTAGCATCAGCCAAAGTATATGATGTTTTTTCAACAGCATATAATGGACGACCACCACGACTGCTATCTGGTCCATTCAAACCAATTAAGCCAGATTGAGCAACATATGTACGCTTAGAATCATTTTCAAGCATAACAAATGGCTGATCGCTGTCTTTGCTTTTGTCGTGTGAGAGTAATTCAATACGAACAATATCACCACCTTTTGGATTGATCCAAATATGGTAAAGGTCAGTTTGTACTGAAATAAGCTGTTGATTCACAGGTGCAGTTGCATCTGTGGTTTGTGACTGCGCAATATTTGCTTGTGGCACATCGGAAGCCACTGTTGCATTTTTAGCATTTGGCAAATCAGCAGATACTTCATGTGAACTTACAGCCGCCGCTTGTTTTTGCGGTGCAGTTGCAGCATTTCCATAATCTTTTTGCCAAGCCAAAATGAGCAAATATGCGGTGACAAACATGGCCCCGAGAATTGCAAACCTGGCCCATTGTTGCATATCTATTACCCCAAATGGTTAGAGAGATTTTGCTTCAGTAAACGATCACGAAAGGGTACAGCAACATGATGCGTTTGAGAATCTATTTGATGAAACGAAATAAAACGAATTGCTTTTGGCGGTACCGGATCATATCCAGATCCTCCCCACGGGTGACAACGACAAATCCGTTTAGAAGATAGCCAAACGCCTTTTATCGCACCATGAGTTTGCAATGCTTCTATCGCATATTGGGAACAAGTCGGGATATAACGACAACGGGGTCCAAGAAGCGGACTAATCGCAATTTGATACAGTCGAATCAACCAACGTAGAAAACGAACCATTGGCTATCTCTTAATTCTGCGAGGTTGTGCCAACTTTAGAATGTTTTTTTGCTAAGCGCTGTAATTTTTGCCAAGCAAAATCTAATTGTTGATATAGCTCAGCATTCGTAATCGTTTCTATACCAACTTTTGGCATTACCACAATATCTATGTCTGATCCAAAATTCGGCTGATGTAGACGAAAGCTCTCACGAGCAAGACGTTTTATTCGATTTCTTTCATGTGCACGGCGCACTTTTTTCTTAGCAACAACAATACCCAAACGGCTATTAGGCTGTTCGGTTAATTTTGCAAGAAATAAAAAATGGGGTTGATGCACTTTAAAAAGCGCACCATCGAATACACTTTTATAATCTGCAGCACAGCGTATTCGCACATCTGTGCTAAAATTGTAAAGTGTCATCACACCCAAGTCTGGTCAGCGTAACAGTAATTAAACAGTTAAGCTATGACGACCTTTTGCACGACGACGAGCTAATACTTGACGACCAGCTTTAGTTGCCATACGAGCGCGGAAGCCATGAACGCGTTTACGCTTTAATTCAGATGGCTGGAAAGTACGTTTCATATCGAAACTCCCAAAAATGATCTTTCTATAAAGGTCCGCGATTTTATTGTGCAATGTTTACGCTGTCAATGAAAAACCAAGAAAGTTTTGTATTTAACCCAAATTTTTAATCTCTCTACTTCTTTTTTATGATTTTCATAATTCAGTGCAATATATAGTTTTCAAAGTTATACACAAAGTAATTGTCTATTTTTATTAGAGCTTTTATTATATACACACCTTATATACATACTTATCAACAAAACAAGATATCATCTTGGCTTTGATTTGCTGCGTTTGAATTTAAATTCATATTTTGTAGTTATCCACAAAAGATCACACCCCTATTAAATAAATTCAAATTTTAAAATTTATATTTATTCTTATTAGGAGCTGCTTTTTCTGTGGATTTCGCACTTTTAAATTTAAAAAACATGTGCTTGGGTTGTTGATAACTCTGTTTCTATTATATTTATGGATTGTGGATAAGTTTGTGTGATAATTTATCCACAGGTTGTGCAAAAAGTTATACACAAGTGGTTTTGAATTTAAATTTATTCGCAAGAGATTTCTTTTTAGGCAAAATCAGTCGAATTCGTCATGACAGATGTGGATAACTTGGTTAGAATGGCGACCCCTTCTCATCAGGAAGGGTTAATCTTTAGATTATTTGAATTTAAAACGCAGAAATAGGGGATACACATGCTTTGGACAGACTGCTTAACTCGCTTGCGACAAGAGCTCTCTGATAACGTCTTTGCGATGTGGATTCGCCCATTAGTTGCTGAAGAAGTAGAAGGGATACTACGTCTCTATGCTCCTAACCCTTATTGGACGCGTTACATTCAAGAGAACCATTTAGAATTAATTTCTATATTGGCTGAGCAGTTGTCAGAAGGGCGTGTTCGTCAGGTTGAGATTTTAGTTGATTCTCGTCCTGGGAGTATTTTGTCATCTGCTGAACAACCAGCAACCACTACGGCTGCTTTGCAATCTGCGCCACCACAAAGTATTAAAGTAAAAAAAGAGCCCGAGTCTGTTTCTAGTCCTCATACCAATAGTGTGGTCAACCCTAAAACAGCGAAGAAGAAGCTACTAAACCCTCAGTTTACTTTTTCTTTATTTGTTGAAGGCCGTTCGAACCAGATGGCTGCTGAAACATGTAGAAAAGTATTAACTCAATTAGGTGCTTCACAGCATAACCCTTTGTTTTTATATGGTCCCACAGGGCTAGGTAAGACTCACTTAATGCAGGCAGTTGGCAATGCTTTACTACAAGCCAAACCTAACGCCCGTGTGATGTATATGACTTCTGAGAGTTTTGTTCAGGATTTTGTGAGTTCTTTACAAAAAGGCAAAGTAGAAGAGTTTAAGAAAAACTGCCGTTCTTTAGATTTATTATTGGTTGATGATATTCATCTCTTAGCAGGTAAAGAGGCGAGTTTAGTTGAATTCTTCTATACATTTAATGCTTTACTTGATGAATCTAAACAAATTATTTTAACTTCAGACCGTTATCCAAAAGAGTTAACAGAGTTAGATCCGCGTTTGGTTTCCCGTTTTTCTTGGGGACTTTCAGTAGGTGTTGAACCGCCAGATATTGAAACTCGTATCGAAATTTTATTAAAGAAAGCGGAAAATAGCGGCGTTGATTTACCTCGAAATTGTGCATTATTTATTGCACAACAAGTTGTTGCGAACGTGCGTGAACTTGAAGGGGCACTTAATAAAGTCGTTGCAATTTCCCGTTTTAAAGGTGCACCAATCGATCTTGATGTGGTTCGTGAGTCTTTAAAAGATGTGTTGGCGATCCGTGCACGAACAATTAGTGTAGAAAATATCCAGCGTGTGGTTAGTGAATATTTCCGTATCCCATTAAAAGAATTAGTGGGGCCAAAACGTACACGAATTTATGCTCGACCACGTCAGTTGGCAATGGGACTTGCTCGTGAGTTGACCGGTGATAGTTTTCCAGAAATTGGAATGGCTTTTGGTGGACGCGATCACAGTACAGTGATGCATGCTTGTGAAAAAGTAGCAAGTCTGCGAGAAGAAGATCCAATTTTTGACGAAGATTATAAAAATCTACTGCGTCTACTTCAGAGTTGATGAAATGATAAGACCTTGTTGCAAAGTCTACGTAAGTGCAGCATAGTACACAGCTAAAAAATGAAATATTTGCTCCAAGTTGCTAGAGGAATGAATCGTGCGTTTGAAAATCGCTAAAGAAAGTTTACTCAATGTTTTATCGCATGTTGTCGGTGCGGTAGAACGTCGTCATACATTGAATATTCTTTCAAACGTCAAAATTCAGACTAATGCTCAGGCGCTCACCATTACTGGTTCTGATCTAGAAGTCGAGCTGGTTGCGAGCACTGTTTTATCAGAAGGGGCATGCCTTGAAGCAGGGGAAACAACCGTCCCTGCTCGTAAGTTAATGGAAATTTGTAAATCATTGCCTACAGCTGCATTAATTGATTTACAAATTACTGAAGATCAAAGATGTATTTTAAAGTCTGGTAATAGCCGTTTTGTATTAGGGACTTTACCCGCAGAAGATTATCCATTATTGACGACTGAAAATAGTCAGGGTACTCAAGTACAAGTAACCCAACGTGAGTTAAAGCGTTTATTTGAAAAAACTGCTTTTGCAATGGCTGTACAAGATGTACGTTTCTATTTAACGGGTACTTTATTGGAAATTGATGAAAATCAATTACGTGCAGTAACAACAGATGGTCACCGTTTAGCACTTTGTGAAATTACAGCGTCTTCTACATCAGCTCAATTGGTGCAGGCTATTGTACCTCGTAAAGCTGTTGGTGAATTACAGCGTTTACTGAGTATTGAAGATGAACAATTAACTTTGTTGATTGGTCGTGAATTGTTAAATGTAACCATCAATACGCCAAGTCGTGATAAGGAACAGGGCAATATTACTGTTCGTTTTACTACAAAATTGATTGATGGAAAATTCCCTGATTATCGTCGTGTAATTCCACGTGGTGGCGATAAGCATGTATTAATTAGCCACGATGTATTTAAGCAATCATTACAACGTGTCGCAATTTTGAGTAATGAAAAGTTGCGTGGTGTTTTCTTGAATTTTAATCAGGATTCTTTACAGCTTCGTGCGAATAACCCTGAGCAAGATGAGGCTATTGAAGATTTAGCTATTCAATATCAAAATATACCGCTCGAAATGTCATTTAATGCGCAATATTTACTTGAAGTATTGGGTGTACTTGATGGCGATGACGTAAATATGAGTATGAGTGAGGCGAATCAGTCTGTTTTGGTTCAAGACCCAGCACATACTGATCAAACTTATGTAGTTATGCCGATGCGTGTATAGTCTGGCTATCTAATATGCATCTTACGCGCTTAAATATTGAACGTGTGCGTAATTTAAAAACGGTTGCACTCCAAGGGTTGCAACCGTTTAATATATTTTATGGCGCTAATGGTTCAGGAAAAACCTCAATTCTGGAAGCAATTCATTTGCTTGCAACAGGGAGGTCGTTCCGCACTCATATTCCTAAAAATTATATTCAGTATGCGGCCGAAGATGCGATTGTCTTTGCACAGTCTAGTACTGAGAAAATTGGCATGCAAAAGTTGGCTTCTGGTGAGCAGTTGATGAAAGTCAATGGCGACACCGTGGCTACCCAAGGCCAACTTGCTAAATTACTTCCTTTGCAGCATCTTGATCCACAAAGTACAGACATTATTGACCATGGTGCAAAACCACGACGCCAACTTTTAGATTGGCTGATGTTCCACGTGGAACCTGAGTTTTATTTTGCGTGGCAATACTATTCGCGTGCATTAAAACAACGTAATACTTTACTTAAAACCCGAAGAAATTTGTCTTTGGCTGATTTAGAGCCTTGGAACAAAATGCTGAGTGACTATGGCGAAATTTTGCACTCTCAGCGCTTGGGTATTGTGGAACAATGGAATATCTTTTTTCAAAATGATTTGAGTCAATTACTCCCTGATCTTGAAATTGAACTGGAATACAGTCCAGGTTTTCATACCGAGCAGGGACTCATGCAAGACCTGCTTAATCAACACCAAAAAGACATCGAACGACGTTATACCGAATATGGTCCACATCGCGCAGATTTGCGCTTAAAAACGCCTTATGGACATGCTGATGTGGTTTTATCAAGAGGTCAGAAAAAACTGCTGATTATTGCCTTAAAACTGTCACAAATTGCAATGTTGCATGCGAGTAATAAGGAAACTGTGGTATTATTAGATGATCTGACAGCAGAATTAGACTTAACCGCACAACAACGTTTAATTGAACGATTAAGCCAACTTGGTAGCCAGGTTTTTATGACAACTTTAGATCATGCATCGGTAAAAAAACATTTACATGATTTGTCTATTTCATATCAATTATTCAATGTTGAATCCGGTCAAGTTAGTCTTGCTTCACCATAATTTTTTGATGTTACCCATCTTTGAATAAACCTATATTTGCTAGGGAGAAACCATGAGTTCAGAGTCTCAATCAGCCTCTCAAACAGAACAAACCAATGAAAAGGCTTATGATTCCTCTAGTATTAAAGTATTACGTGGATTAGATGCAGTTCGTAAACGTCCGGGTATGTATATTGGGGATACAGACGACGGTACCGGTTTACACCATATGGTATTCGAGGTAGTCGATAACGCAATCGATGAAGCTTTAGCTGGGCATTGTGATGAAATTATTGTCACTATTCATGAAGATGAATCGGTGAGTGTTTCTGATAATGGTCGTGGTATTCCAACAGATATTCACCCTGAAGAAGGTGTTTCTGCAGCGGAAGTAATTCTTACCATTCTGCACGCAGGCGGTAAGTTTGATGACAACAGTTATAAGGTTTCAGGTGGTTTACACGGTGTAGGTGTTTCTGTAGTAAACGCACTTTCGAGTAAATTACATTTAATGATTTCTCGTGCTGGTCAAGTGCATGAGCAAGAATATCAACACGGTGATCCGCAATATCCATTACGTGTGATTGGTGAGACGGATAAGAGTGGTACAACAGTACGTTTTTGGCCAAGTGAATTAACATTTACCCAAACCATTTTTAACGTAGAAATTCTAGCACGCCGTTTACGTGAGCTTTCATTCTTAAACGCGGGCGTACGTATTGTATTACGCGATGAACGTATTAACCTTGAACATGTATATGACTACGAAGGTGGATTATCTGAGTTTGTAAAATACATTAACGAAGGTAAAACTCATCTAAATGAGATTTTCCATTTTACTGCGGATACAGATAACGGTATTGGTGTAGAAGTAGCCTTGCAGTGGAATGAAAGTTATCAAGAAAACGTTCGTTGTTTTACCAATAACATTCCTCAAAAAGATGGTGGTAGCCATTTAGCTGGTTTCCGTGCAGCTTTGACGCGTGGTTTAAACCAATATCTTGAAAATGAAAATATTCTCAAGAAAGAAAAAGTCAATGTAACGGGCGACGATGCACGTGAAGGTTTAACCGCTATTATTTCGGTAAAAGTACCTGATCCAAAATTTTCATCTCAAACCAAAGAAAAACTGGTATCGAGTGAAGTAAAACCTGCTGTTGAGCAAGCAATGAACAAAGAGTTCTCTGCTTACTTACTTGAAAACCCGCAAGCTGCAAAGTCAATTGCTGGTAAGATTATTGATGCTGCACGTGCGCGTGATGCTGCACGTAAAGCGCGTGAAATGACGCGTCGTAAGAGCGCACTTGATATTGCAGGTTTACCAGGCAAGTTGGCAGATTGTCAGGAAAAAGATCCAGCACTTTCTGAATTATATCTTGTCGAGGGTGACTCTGCGGGCGGTAGTGCCAAGCAAGGCCGTAACCGTAAAATGCAGGCTATTTTGCCGTTGAAAGGTAAAATCCTGAACGTTGAACGTGCACGCTTTGACAAAATGATTTCTAGTCAGGAAGTGGGTACTTTAATTACTGCTCTCGGCTGTGGTATTGGCCGTGAAGAATATAATCCTGACAAGCTGCGTTATCATAAAATCATTATCATGACCGATGCCGACGTTGATGGTTCGCATATTCGAACTTTGTTGTTAACGTTCTTCTTCCGTCAAATGCCAGAATTGGTTGAGCGTGGGTATATCTATATTGCACAGCCACCTTTATACAAATTGAAAAAAGGTAAGCAGGAACAATACATCAAAGATAATGATGCATTGGAAAATTATTTAATTTCAAATGCGATTGATGAGCTATCTTTGCATACCAATGCTGAAGCACCATCAATTACAGGTGAAGCACTTGCTAAAGTCATTCAGGATTATCAAGTTTCGCAAAAGAGCTTACAGCGCTTAACGTTACGTTATCCAGCTAGCTTACTAGATGCTTTACTTGAAATAGAAGCATTCAAGAGCGATCAAAATCATGATGAAGCTTATGTACAACAATGGGCTGATCAAGTAAAAGAGATCATTACAAGATTACAGCCAAGTTTACGTCCGGAAATTACGCTAGAGTCATTTGAGCGTGAAAATGCTCAGGGTGAAAAATCTGCGCATTATTGGCCGCGTATTACTGTATATGTTCATAACTTGCCACACGCATATTTGCTTGATGCAGGTTTATTGAACTCAGCTGAGTATGCTCGTTTGCTGAAAAACTCGAAGAGTTGGTTCAGTTTGCTGGAAGATGGTGCTTATTTACAAAAAGGTGATCGCCGTATTCAAGTGGCTAACTTCCATCAAGTTTGGCAGCATATTTTGCAAGATTCCCGCCGCGGTATGATGATCCAACGCTATAAAGGTCTTGGTGAGATGAATGCTGAGCAGCTTTGGGAAACGACAATGGACCCTGAAAACCGTCATATGTTACAGGTAACCATTGACGATGCGATTGAAGCAGATCGTATGTTCTCTTGTTTAATGGGTGATGATGTGGAACCACGTCGTGCATTCATTGAAGAGAATGCTTTAAATGCTGATATTGATGCTTAATTCATAACATGATTCTAAATCAGTCTAAGGAGAGAAGATGATGGGTCAGAAATTGTTAGCTAGCTTATTAATCTCATGTGTTTTTTTAGGAAGCTCTGCTGTTTGGGCGGCTGATTTAGAAACGAATATGAAAACTTTAGCTAAGAGCACTAAAGCATTTGCTGAAGCGAAAGATGCTGCTAATGCGAAACAACAGCTTGTTGTAATGCGTGAAGCAGCAGTTTCTTCTAAGCAATCTTTGCCTCATAAACTTGAAGGCTTGCCATCAGAAAGTGAAAAGGTAAAAGAGTACCAAGCTGGTTTAGATCAGCTTGTTGCCGAGATTGATAAAGTAACAGCATTGGTTGAGCACGGACAGTTAGATCAAGCAAAAACTGAAGCAATGAATTTAGTAAAAATTCGAAATGAAAATCATAAAAAATTTAGATAATCTTTTTTATGATGATTTAATAAAAGGCTTTGTTTAATTTTAGACAAAGTCTTTTGTTTTATAAGAAAAATAAATTTGTAAACTGCTATTCTCTTGGATACTCATTTATTACAAGAGAATATAATTTTGAAAAACACACAAAAACTTTTATACATTGTAATCTTATTTTTTAATTGCTTATTTCAACTGCATGCTGCCACAGCACCCACTTTTTACGGAAAATTAGTATTTCATCGTTATAGTGATTATGACGCATGGGACAGTAAGCTTTATCTTTATAATCTCACAACGCAGCAAACCACATTACTGGGCACAAACTGGAAAATTGACCACATGATGAATGGTCATTTTTCTCCAGATGGAAAATGGCTCACTTTTATGGGAGTTAATTCGGGACAGCATTATGGAGATGCATGGGATGTTTATGCTTGGAGAGTTGGAAGCACGGAATTACCAATCAATTTAACCCAAGGGAATAACAAGCGGGATGAAGATCCTAAATTTATAGATAATCAGCGTATTATTTTTAAGCAAAATGGCGATTTAAAAATCGTTAAAATGACTGATCGCACGATTACTTCTGTCACTCAAAATGGTTGGGATATCGAAGAGTCAATGCCTTATCCAATGGTCAATACTACGCAAATCTTATATGCCAAAGGTGCAAGTAGTAATTCTAGAATTTTTAGTATTGATCAGTCGGGTGCATATGATACACAGTTAACCAATATTGCCTCATATTATCCAGTATGGTGGAAGGGAAGCCAGTTTTTATATGTGCGTTGGTATAGCTCAACAAATGCTCATGATCAGATCTATGTTTATGATACGGCCACCAAACAAACCACCCGTTTGCCTTTTAATAGTACAGACGTAAATACATCAGATCCGGCCCCTTTAGATCAGCGGTATATGGTGGTTTCTTTAGCGGGGCAGACAGGAAGCCGTGGCGGTTATGATTTATATATTGCAGATAGTTTATCAAGCAATGTTTGGCCTTTGCCAATCAATACCAATTTGAATGAATTAGGGGCTTTTTATACCCCTTATTAATTAATAAAAAAGCCGATTAAGAAATCGGCTTTTTTATTTTGAAAAATAGATTAATCAAAAGAGGCTTCCATCTCTTCTAATTCCATCATGAGCTCTAAAAGCTGTTCTTCATATTGCTCAAGTTTAGCTTTCAGCTCAGTCTGTTCATTCATAAGCTTGAGTAGATCATCCTTACGTGCTGCATCATATAAAGATGTATCTGCTAAAGACTCTTCAATTTTGGCAAGTTGTGGTTGAAGTTTCTCAATTTGAGACTCAATTTTTTCGATATTTTTACGAATAGGTCTGGTTTGTTCACGACGGCGAGCTGCTTCTTTACGCTGTGCTTCTTTATCGACTTTAGTGGGAGTAGGAGCGGCAGAGGAAGAATTATTCTGTGCTACAGCAGTCTGAGCATTGATGAGTTGCTGACGTGCTTCACGTAGCCATTTTGCATAATCCTGTAAATCACCTTCAAACTCTGTACATTTGCCGCCGTGTACCAAAAGAAGCTCGTCACAAACACTTGCAATGAGTTGACGTTCGTGGGAAACCAATACGACAGCGCCTTCAAAATCTTGTAATGCCATGCTCAATGCATGACGCATATCAAGATCTAAATGGTTCGTCGGTTCATCCAGAATCAAAACGTTTGGACGCTGCCATACAATCAGTGCGAGGGCCAAACGAGCGCGCTCTCCACCAGAAAAGGTTTCACATGGAGTATCCATGCGTTCACCACTAAAGCCAAAACTACCTAAAAAAGAACGTAAGGTCGCTTCACTAATTTGTTTACCTGCTAAACGGGCAATTTGTAACATTGGAGTAGCATGGCCATCTAAAGCATCCATTTGGTGCTGTGCAAAGTAACCAATATTAAGTAACTCTGATGCCTTGCGTTCACCAGCTAAGAGCGGTAAATCACCCACTAAGGTCTTAATTAAGGTCGATTTACCTGCGCCGTTCATACCAAGTAAACCAATACGAGAGGTTGGTGTAATTTGTAATCTGATTTTTTCGGCGATTTGTTTATCGCCATAACCAATGCTGGCATTGTCTAAAGTCAGTAACGGCGAACTCATTTTGGTTGGTTCACGGAAACTGAACGTAAAAGGTGTATCAATATGAGCTGGAGCGAGCTCTTGCATGCGCTCAAGTTGTTTAATTCGACTTTGTGCCTGACGAGCTTTAGTCGCTTTTGCTTTAAAACGATCAATAAATTTTTGTAGGTGAGCACGTGTTTCTTGTTGCTTCTCAAAAGCTTGTTGCTGCTGAGCAAGACGTTCACTACGCGTGGTTTCAAATGTAGAGTAATTTCCGGTGTAAAGCGTTAGTTCCTGATTTTCAATATGCAGAATATGATCTGTAATCGCATCTAAAAAGTCGCGGTCATGCGAAATTAGAATGAGTGTACCTTCATAGGCTTTAAGCCAATCTTCTAACCACAAAATTGCATCTAAGTCTAAGTGGTTTGTTGGTTCGTCTAGTAATAATAAATCTGAACGGCTCATTAGGGTACGCGCCAAATTTAAACGCATACGCCATCCCCCAGAGAAACTCTCAACGTTTAAACGCAATTGATTTTCTAGAAAACCAAGACCAGCCATAAGCTGAGCTGCTTTAGATGGCGCTGAGTAACCATGAATTTCATCAAAGCGGCCATGCAATTTAGCTAATTCAAAGTCACTCAGTTGATCTGGTTGAGCAAGCTTATTTTGAATATCCCAAAACTCTTCATCACCTGAGAGAACAAAATCAATTGCAGGCATGTCTAGTGCTTTTATTTCTTGCGCCATATGCGCCACGACCCAACCTGAAGGACGAGTAAGTGAACCTTCATCTGCGCCTAAGCTACCCAGTAAAGCTGCAAATAAGGTTGATTTACCAGCACCATTGACCCCAGTCAGACCAATTTTCCAACCTGGGTGTAATTGCATAGACGCTTTTTGAAATAGAATACGTCCACCGCGGCGTAAAGAAACTTGGTCAAATTGAATCATCTTATTGTATCGAGGTGAGTGAGGAATGCCGTATTTTAAAGAGAACTGCCGATGAAAACAAAACTTTCCGGATTTTAGTTAGAAGCGGACAACAATTGTATACATCGAAATATTCTAGGTTCAGCTATTCATCCGAAATGTCTTCAATATTGAACAAGATAGAACACTTTTTTAAAAAAATGACTAAAATAAAAACAGTTTAAAGTTTGGTTGATTAATGAGCTACTAATAAAACTAGACTAGGGAAAGTCAAATGAAAAAAAGATTGGGGATAATTAGTGCAGTATTTTGCTGTGCTATGGGAACAGCACATGCGGGACAAAATGTGTGTGTATTTGATTTATTAGGGAAGTCAGGTGAATCTTATAAAATGATGGAAGAGTGGGCGCTTGCAGCAAAAGACTGGCAAGCTGATATCACCTTAATTCCATTTCAAGATGAAGCTCTGGTGGACCGTAGACTTCGTGAAGGCAAATGTGATGCTGCTTATATGACCTCCATGCGGGCACGAAACTATAATAAATTTGCAGGTTCTATCGATGCGATTGGTGGGGTAACCAGTAATGCTATTGCGCAAAAAGCGATTAGCTACGTTTTAGATAAGCGTAATAAACATCGCATGGTGACTGCTCAGAATGGAACAAATTATGAGGTTGTCGGTATTGTTCAGATTGGTCTGGCATATTTATTTGTAAGAGACAAAAATCTGAATTCCATTGAAAAAGTTCGCGGTAAAAAATTCGCTATTTTGCATTATGACCTTGCTCAAAAAATTATGGTAGAAAGTGTAGGTGCGCAGCCTATTCCTTCTGAAATTAATGATTTTGTGAAAAAGTTTAATAGTGGACAAGTCGATGCAATTGCTGCGCCTGCTTATGCTTATAAACCACTAGAGATTGGCAAAGGTATAGGCACTAAAGGGGCCATGTTTAATTTTCCAGTGGTGAATGTTACTGGAGATTTAATTGCGAGAACTGATAAGTTGCCTACAGATTTTGGCATAAAATCACGTGATTGGTTTATACAAAAATTACCTCAAAACTTTGCCATGATAAAGCAGTTAGAAATGGGCGTACCGTCAAAAATTAAAATGAATTTTTCAGCAGAAGATAAAACCAAATATCAAAAACTTTTGCGAGAGGGGCGTCTCAACTTAACCAAACAGGGTGTATATGATGCGACCATGATGAGTGTACTTAAGCGTGCTCGCTGTACAGTCGAACGGACAAATTTTGAATGTACGCTTAATGGAGAGTAGATTATTTTTTCATCACAAAAACCCTACATATATTTCCATACTGAATATGGGTATGAAAATTGTGAATATAAAAAGTAACTTACGGAAACGTAGAGATTTTTATCACTAATAAATAATTTAAATTGAACAAACAATGGTTCAATTAGATAAAAAAATTGAGTAAATGCTCTATTTTTTTCTAAAAAACATGATTAATATCTGTCTTTGAAAGGAAACTTCAAACAAAAAATCTGTTCCGTGGAAGGATGAAGAAAATGAAAAAAATCGTACTTGCTATGGCTGCCGCTTCTGTTGTTGGTTTTTCTGCTTCAGCGCAAGCAGCGAGTACCGTGTGTGTATTCGACCTCTTAGGAAAAGCAGGCGACTCATATAAAATGATGGAAGAATGGGCTCTAGCTGCAAAAGGCTGGGGTACTGAAATTAACTTAGTACCTCGTCAGGACGAGGCTGTTGCTGATAATGATTTTAAAGCTGGTAAATGTGATGCTGTAGCAATGACAGCAATGCGTGCACGCCAATATAACAAATTCGCAGGATCTATCGACTCACTTGGCGGTGTTCCAAATAACCAAATCGCTCAACGTGCAATTACCTATGTATTAGATGCGCGTAATGCAGCAAAAATGACCACTAATATGGGTGGTAAAAAATACGAAGTAGCTGGTATTTCTCCGCTAGGTTCAGCATTCATTTTCGTGCGTGACAAAAACATCAACTCTGTTGAAAAAGCTGCGGGTAAAAAATTCGCTGTACTTGGCTATGACGATGCACAAAAAATTATGGTGCAGCGTGTAGGTGCTCAAGCAGTTCTTTCTGATATTTCAAACTTTGCTGCGAAATTTAATAATGGCCAAGTAGATATGGTAGGTGCGCCTGCTTATGCTTACAAACCATTAGAATTAAATAAAGGTTTGGGTGCAAACGGTGTAATGTGGAACTTCCCTGTATTACACGTTACAGCTGATCTAGTATTACGTTCTGATAAATTCCCAGCTGGTTTTGGTCAAAAATCTCGTGACTGGTTTGTTAAACAGTTGCCTAAGAACTTTGCAATGATCAACCGTTTAGAAGCTCAGATTCCTGGCAAATACAAAATGAATTTAAGTGCAGAAGATAAACTTAAATATCAAAAAATGTTGCGTGATGGCCGTATGGACTTAACTAAACGCGGTGTTTACGATGCAGGAATGATGTCTGTATTGAAAAAAGCACGTTGTTCTGTAGACAAGGCTAACTTTGAATGTTCAATGCCTGGTGAATAATCTTAATTTCTCTAAAAAAGCCTAGACTTAGTTCTAGGCTTTTTGTTTTGTATATGCTGTCAATTCTGCCATTGTGGATAACTAGAAAGACGTTAAGCTAAATTTAGATAAAAACTTCATAAGGAAACATGAAGGTATAAAAATGGATCAAGGACTTCTGTGATTAAAATAATTGCTAATAGATAGGTCAATCGCTATCTATTTTTCATGGAAATAAAATCATAAAAGCAAAATGGATCCGTAAAAATATCTTCAACATGATTTTTTATATGAAGCCTATCCGACTCATACCATTTCGGTGTGAAATTTCTTGGTATCGAAAAACAAAAACTCCACAAGGAAAGGAAAAAGAATATGCAATTTTCCAAAATGCTATTACTTGCGATGGGACTGACCACAGTTTCTTTTGCAGCTCAGGCTAAACAAACAGTATGTGTTTTTGACTTCGTTGGTAAAAATGGTGATGTCTATGCGCTGATGAAGGATTATCAACTTGCAGCAAAAAACTGGGGAGCTGATATCGAACTGAAAGTAAACCAGAATGAAGCCGTTATTGCTGAAGATTTTAAAGCAGGCAAATGTGATGGCATTAGTGTGTCAGGTATGCGTGGTCGCCAATTTAACTCGTTTACAGGGTCATTAGACGCAATTGGTGCCATTCCTGACCTCAAGCTTGCTGTAAAGGTAATGCAGGGTTTAGCGAGTCCGACTTTTAGTAAATATATGGTTAACGGCCGCTATGAAGTTGTAGGTGTTATTCCAGTTGGCGATGCTTATCTTTTAGTAAATGATCGCAGCATCAATACAGTAGCGAAAGCTGCAGGTAAAAAAATTGCAGTTCTTGACTATGATGAAGCTCAAAAAATTATGGTTCAGCAGGTAGGCGCGCAAGCTGTTAGTGCCGATATAACGAATTTCGGTGCTAAATTTAATAACCATCAGGTAGACATTATTGGTGCGCCAGCGGCGGCCTTTAAACCTTTGGAATTACAAAAAGGTTTAGGAACAAAAGGGGCGATCGTAAACTATCCGATCTTACAGGTGACAGGAAATATTATTATCCGTCCTGATAAGTTCCCAGCAGGTTTTGGTCAGAAATCTAGAGAGTGGGTTTCGGGTCAGTTACCACGTGCCTTTACGATCTTGGGTAAAATGAAAGCTGATATTCCACAAAAATACTGGATGGATGTTCCACCAGCAGATAAACCGGGTTACCAAAAGCTCATGCGTGAGTCACGAATTAGCCTTACACAACGTGGTGTATACGATAAACGTATGATGAAACTATTATGGCAATTCCGTTGTAAGCAAGATGCTAAAAACTTCGAATGTGGCTTACAAGACGAGAATTACAAATAATCTTGATAAAAATACTCAAGATTCGCTTTAAACTTCGAAGACAGACCCTATATTGATTATGCTATACTCAATATAGGGTCTTTTTTATTTTGAAAGGCACAGCAAAATCCGAGGAACAATCATCATGAATGCCCAAGCTCTAGTTTTGACAGATAATGCTGCCAATAAGGTACGCCAACTCCGTGATAGTGAAGGGAATGACGATCTCATGTTACGTGTGTATGTAACGGGAGGCGGATGTTCAGGGTTTTCATATGGCTTTAATTTTGCTGAAAGCGTAAATGAAGATGATGCAGAATTTGTTAATGGCGATGTAAAAATGCTTGTTGATTCACTCAGCTATCAGTATTTAATTGGCTCAGTGGTTGATTATGTAGAAGGCCTTGAAGGTTCACGTTTTATCATTCAAAACCCGAATGCAACAACAACATGTGGTTGTGGTTCTTCATTCTCGATTTAAAAAGAATTTTAAAATTTAAAAACCTCTCTATCTTGAGAGGTTTTTTTATTGATCAGATCATTACTTTTCACGGATAGATTCTAAAAAGTATTGCACAAGTTCAGGTGCATTCTGATATGGAATCCAATGCGAAGCATCCATAAAAACTGCACGATAACTATTTTTAAAATAACTTGAGTTTAACTTGGCACTTTTTTCTGTAACGGCAATATCATGTTTACCCCAAATAAAAAGAGTAGGGACATTTATTGTTTTAAACGGATTTTGAGGCTTGTCCCAAAAAAAGCCACGATACCAATTTAACGCCGTACTTAATCTATTTTCCTTTATAAACTCGATCTCGAATGTTTCAATTTGCTGCTCGGTCATGCCAGATGACTGAAGAAATTTACGACCTAATTTAGGCAACTTTTTAAATAAAACTTCAGGAAGAAGAGGCAGCTGAAAAATTGCAAAATAATAAGATTTAAAAAGTTGTTTGCTGCTTAAGCAGGCTTTTAAAAAAGCAGCTTGATGTGGTACAGAAACTAAAGTGAGATGTTGAATACATTGTGGATACTTCATTGCAACGCCCGACGCGATTGCAGATCCCCAGTCGTGCCCTATTAAATAGACTGGTTGACCCAATTGCTTAATAAAAATTGCAACGTCTTCCACCAGTTCACTCAATGAATATTGAAATCGGCTTTGAGGCCTAGCATTTAAACTATAACCCCGTTGATGAATTGCAAGTGTTCTAAATTGATGCTGATGCAATAATTCCGAGGTTTGCTCCCAACTATGAGCAGTTTCTGGAAAACCATGCAATAAAACAACGAGTGGGCCATCAATAGGGCCTGAATCAATCACATCGAATGTCCAGTCGCCACGGGTGTACTGATGGATACGTTTGGTCAGATCCATGATGAAAGTGCCTCAAATTATTTTTGTTGGCACTTATCATGAGTTTTTATGCTCATTTAAATAACAGCATTTCGGGTCAGTAAATGTGCTATGAGGTCGAATCTGACCAATCAAATCGATATGAAGCTTTATACCGCCGTGATCGTACCTAGAATTCTGAAATCTGAAGCACCTGTTACTGCTGGTAAATTACCACTTAAACCGTTTACAAAACGCATTGCTAACCATGCAAATGCTGTAGCCTCGACCCAAGTAGGGGAGATTCCTAAAACATCTGTAGGTTGAACTGACCAATTATGCTTACGTAAACGCCAACGTAATTGCTCTAATAAATAAGAGTTATAAGCACCACCACCACAAACATATACTTCACCTGTTTCCATCTCTGAGCGATAAATCGCTTTTTGAATAGCACGCACAGTAAGCTTTAATAAGGTTGCTTGGACGTTTTCAGGTGTGTCTTCTAACTCATCATAAGTTAAATCATTTCGCCAATCGATTAACTGATCATCTAACCAGTCAATATTGAAATCTTCACGTCCTGTACTTTTCGGTGGTTCTTTAGAAAAATATTCATGTGCATGAAGGCGATCGAGTAAAGAGCGGATAGGGTGCCCATAAGCTGCCCAATCACCATTTTCATCATATGGATGACCTGTATGACGATGACACCACGCATCCATCAAAATATTTGCAGGACCTGTATCAAAACCAAATACGCCGTCTGCATTGTTGGCAGGCAGCATACTCACATTAGCAATACCACCCAGATTTAAAATCACACGATGAATACTTGGATGTTGAAATAATGCTTGATGGAAAGCAGGCACTAATGGTGCACCTTGACCGCCTGCTGCCATATCTCTACGACGGAAATCTGAAACAACTGGAATTTGAGTGATTTCGGTAATGATATTGGGATCGCCAATTTGTAGCGTAAACCCATGTTCTGGACGGTGACGAATTGTCTGCCCATGCGAACCAATCGCTTTAATTTGACTACGATCTAATTGATGTTTTTCAATTAAAGTATTAATCCCGTGACCAATCATTTGGGCCAGAGCAACATCAGCTTTACCCATGCGGTCAATTTCATTGTCATCAGGTAAAGTTAATGCCATAAGCTCATCACGTAACTCGGGTTCAAATGGAACTGTAAGAGTGGCATGAAGCTGTAGTGGCTCAAATGAAGCCGCAACAATATCCACACCATCCATACTAGTGCCAGTCATTACGCCGATATAGATTGCGCTCATATGCAACTTCCCCTGCAAGACGCTGAAAAAATGTTAGTATATCGCACAAATTGAATAACTGATGTGTTTAGGTTTTGTGATGTCAAATTTCTTGCCCGCCGAAGAACAGCTTGCCCTCATCCAACGAGGCACGCACGAAATTATTTCAGAAGAAGATTTACTGAAAAAGCTCAAAGAGAACCGTCCCCTTAAAATTAAAGCTGGTTTTGACCCTACAGCACCAGATTTACATTTAGGACATACTGTTCTTATTAATAAATTAAAAACGTTCCAAGATTTGGGGCATGAAGTGACCTTCTTGATTGGTGACTATACTGCCATGATTGGTGACCCAACTGGTAAAAGCGCAACCCGTCCGCCGTTGTCACGCGAACAAGTAGAAGCCAACGCTAAAACTTATCAAGAACAAGTTTTCAAAATATTAGATCCGAATAAAACAAAAGTACGTTTTAACTCAGAATGGTTTAATCAAAAATCTGCTGCTGACCTTATTCAGTTGGCAAGCCAACAAACCGTATCTCGCATGTTAGAACGTGACGACTTTACAAAGCGTTATAGCAACCATCAGCCGATTGCAATCCACGAGTTTTTATATCCTTTAGTTCAAGGCTATGACTCTATTGCACTTGAAGCTGACGTAGAGTTAGGTGGTACAGACCAGACCTTTAACTTACTTATGGGTCGTACTTTACAAAGTCGTTATGGCCAAGAATCACAAGTGTGTATCACTGTACCGATTCTAGAAGGTTTAGATGGCGTAAATAAAATGTCTAAATCTTTGGGTAACTATATTGGTGTATTTGATACACCAGGGGCAATGTACCAAAAAGTTTTATCAATGCCTGATTCTCTAATTGAACGCTATTTCGATTTACTCAGCTTTAAATCTCTAGATGAGATCAAAACTTTATTAGATGAAATTGCTGCTGGTCGTAATCCGCAAGAAGTAAAACGTATTCTTGCACTTGAACTAGTTGAACGTTTCCATGATGCAGAAGCTGCAGCTAATGCACATAAAAGTGCTGGTAACCTTATTACAGAAGGTGAAGTACCCGAAGACACACCAGAGGTGACTATTTCACTTGGTGAGTTTGGTGGAGAAATCTTTATTGCTACGATTCTACGTTTAGCTGGCCTAAATCCGAATGCAGCTGCTGCAAAAGATGCTGTAGCTCGCGGAGCAGTAAAAGTTGACTGGAATGCTGTTGATGCAAGTTTCTCTGTAAAAGAAAACGGTACTTTCATTATTCAGTCAGGTAAGAAAGCAATTGCTCGTGTAACGTTCACTGACTAAGAAAGTTGTGTAGTGATAAAAAGCAGGAGTAATCCTGCTTTTTTTATTTAAGGATCATAAAAACAATTCAGCGTTCCACGTGGAACAATCTAAAGATCAGTAATTCAGTAATAATAAAAGAAGTAAATTAAAAATAAGAAGAAATATAGAGTGGGGTAGAGTATTTGCTCTATTATTTCTTTGGAATCTTTGGAATCTTTGGAATCTTTGGAATCTTTGGAATCTTTGGAATCTTTGGAATCTTTGGAATCTTTGGAATCTTTGGAATCTTTGGAATCTTTGGAATCTTTGGAATCTTTGGAATCTTTGGAATCTTTGGAATCTTTTGAATCTTTGGAATCTTTGGAATCTTTGGAATCTTTGGAATCTTTGGAATCTTTGGAATCTTTGGAATCTTTGGAATCTTTGGAATCTTTGGAATC
>NZ_JAKTII010000014.1:0-18330 GCF_027855175.1 Acinetobacter sp. AOR14_HL
TGTTATCAATTGGAGCATTATTATTTTTTATTTCTTCCAAAACTTTAATTGCGATTATTTATCTGATTGCAAGTATATTTATAGTTGTAAAGTGGCATAAGAAATTTAAGGATAAACCTCTGCCAAATTGAGTATCAATTTAACTAGTTAAGAATATTTAAACCTAACCCGCATATGCGGGTTTTTTTTCGTCTAAAGGAAACTGAAATGAACATTGAACAATATCTTGATGATTTGATTAAGCGTGAAGGTGGTTACGTGAATGATCCGACTGACCGTGGTGGTGCGACCAAATACGGTATTACTGAAGCTGTAGCCCGAGCAAATGGCTATAAAGCTCAGATGAAGGATTTACCTGTTGATGTTGCTAAGGCCATTTATAAAAAACAATACTGGACTTCGCCTCGCTTCGACCAAGTAAACATCATCAACTCAAAAGTAGCCGAAGAGTTGTTGGATACAGGCGTGAATTGTGGTGTTGCTTTTGCTAAACCGCTTTTACAGCGAGCACTCAATTTGCTGAACAACCAAGGCAAAGAGGGTTGGTCTGATTTAGCTGTAGATGGCATATTTGGTCCAGCAACCTTATCAGCTTTAAAAACTTATTTGGCTAAGCGTGGCAAAGACGGTGAGACCGTGTTATTGCGCGTACTCAATATCCTGCAAGGCAATCGCTACATTGAAATTGCGGAACGCAATCCAAGTCAGGAAAAGTACTTTTATGGCTGGGTTTTGACTCGAGTAGATGTGTGAGAGAAGCCCTCACCAGAGGGCATCTATCTTCAAGTTAAACGATTTGGAGGGGTGATACCAAATAAAAAAGTGGCATTTTTAGCATCACTATCCCAAGGTGCTGTTCTATGGCAAAAACCATTCGATATATTCTCTGACTTTTCTATCAGTTCTCTCAATAGATCTAGGGTTTGAATTTGCCTTGGATTTAGGACATCTTTGAACTTTAGCAATTCACTCATTGAATGTTCTTCAAGGAAGTTAAAATAACTTCCTAATAGGCCGCAAATAGCGTCCGACAATTGAATTTCAATTGAATCAACGGATTTCAGAAATTTATAATCTACAAACCGCTCTTTGTATTTAATCCTATAAAATTCAAGTTCTTTCTGTATGGTATCCTCTTCATCAAATATATGGACACTATTTGGGAACATGTATATTGGTCGTAGGTATTGATCCTTAAAACTATCAATTAGAACGTCATCCTCGTTATCAACAAGAAAGTCTAGCTCTTTAATGTTTGCTCCATATTGCAGCAAAGTAATAACAAGCTCCGTAATATCAGACATTGGTTGAGAACTTAATAATGTAAAATGATCTGCAAGTTCAGTCATAAAATTATAGCCCAGATCTCTTTGAATATTAGGGTAGTTATATTTTTTTAAAATACCTAGCAAACCACTTAAGTCTATGTTACATAATCGAAATAATTCATTTTTTATTTCCGCTTGATATGCAATATATTGTTTGAGGATTGGGTCAGACCAAAGGGAGTCCACAATATCCACAATAGACCAATACAAAATATTAAAGTTTGTATAGTGAATATAAATATCATTGTCAATTAACCATTTTAAAAGTGTTCGAATTCTTTGCGAATTCAAAACACCCAAAAATTCGCCAGTTGCCAGTTGATTAAATTTTATTTCTTTGGCGGACTTTTGTAGAACCAAGGATTTAATAAGACTATCAGTGTCTCCGAGAGTCTTATTTGCGTGATAAACAATCCCCCCTAAGACAAAATTCTTCAGATCCGCATTTGCCCCATATTCAGTTAAATGAAGCTTACGAATATTATTTGTTTCATCGTAATAAAAAATGTACTCTTCATCGGCACCATATACTGGAAGTCCAAAAATATTAAGAATTCCACCAGCCCGAAGTTGAATAGCATCAAGTACTACTAACCGTTCTTTTTTTGAATTCTTGGACTGATTCGATTCCACTTGAATTTCTCCCATAATTTATGAATACATCATGTTTTTTGATGTGAAATATATGTAGTAATAAAGTCAAGAAAGTTAATTTAGAGACCCAAGTACTGGTATTAATCAAGGTCCAGCCTTTCTTGCTTTGCTAATCATTTCAACTAACTCATCATAGGTCAACACAAACTTATCCTCGCAATCAAAAATATAAACCATATTCTTGCCTTCATGTTCAGGTGGGAGTAGGTGGTACAAAACATTTAGGAATAAGAGTTTGTGTTAATTGTTCATCCGTTAGTCATTTAAAGTTTATTCTTAGTATCAACTAATGGTTTAATTGAGAAAATTTGCTCAACATTGGCAGAAATAATTGAATTTGAGCAAAATTATTCTCATTTTTAAAAACTATTCTGATTGATTCATTAAAAAAGAGTAATGATCTAATTTATCCATTTCATGTAACTGTTGGTGAATAGCATCCTTGAACTCTATTTCATAATGAATTTTTAAATTTGAATTATTTTTTTGCAATAGGTCAATTAAATAATTCATATTGTATCTAAGAAAAAGCATATTGCATAAATATCCGCCTAATAAATCAATTAATTTTTGAAGTTTTGGATTACTTACATCCTTATCTTGATAAGCCTCATGATATAGATCATGTAATTTTTCGGTGATAAGATTAAGTGGCTCTATTAATGAATTAATATTTTTAAGAGTCTGTCGTACATTGCGATATTTATTTTAATCTTTTATAGTTAGTAACTCATCAAATTTAAAAGGATTTCTGCTCAATTTATTCCGAGACATAGACCAGTTCCGATTGGGTATAAAACAAGGTCCGACACTAATTTTTTTCTTTCCAAACTTGCTATGAATACCATCCATAGCTTTCATTAAACATTCCTTTTTCTCTATGTGCTCAAAGTCTGTTAAGAGATCATAAGTATGGCCAGACTTTGGTTCTAGACAGGTCAGCACAACACCACATTTCTTATATTTAATTCCTTCTTTATATATGTCGTTCAACATCCTTGTCGCAGCTTTTGCAAAGTCTAATGCGCAATCAGTAGGTTCAGAGAAAGAACCCGTAACCGATTTATTGTAAAATGGCATACTTGGATCAAATGGATTTGACTGAACAAAAGCAATCATACATCCGCATAAAAGCCCTTCATCACGAAGTCTTTTACATGCATCTTGAGCATACATTGAGATAGCTTCTTTTAGATCCGTTAGTTCAGTTACACGACCACCGAAAGACCTAGAGGCAACAATCTGCTTTTTTGAAGGAGGTGTATGTTCAATCTCGATGCAAGAGATGCCCTGCAATTCATAAATGGTTCTTGCCATCACAATTGAAAACTTCTTTTGCATCTCGCGCGGCTCAGCACAAGCAAGATCTAAAACTGTGTTAATTCCGATAGATTGAAGCTTTTTTGAATGCTTTCGGCCCACTCCCCAAACTTCGGAAACGTCTATTTGAGCAAAGTAGTATTCTTTGTTGCACGGATCCATGCTTACAAGATCGCATACACTATTAAACCCGAGGTTCTTTTTAGCGATATGATTTGCGATCTTTGATTCTGTTTTACTCCTGCCGATACCTACACAGACTGGAAGACCTAACCACTTCCAAATTTGTTGACGCATTTGCTGACCAACTTTTTCTAAATCAAAGTTTCTCTCATATGCAGTGAAATCAACGAAACACTCATCAATTGAGTATGGTTCAACTTCTTCTGCAGTTACATAAGAGCTCAGAATCTTATGAAAACGTCTAGACATTTCTGCGTACATTGCATAGTTGCTAGAAAGTACGATTACTTTGTTTTGCTGAACAATATCTTTGATCTGGAATAGGGGAACGCCCATTTTAATGCCTAAGGCTTTTGATTCATTACTGCGGGCAACAGCGCAGCCATCATTATTAGATAGAACGATGACAGGTTGATCATTCAAACTTGGATTAAAGACTCTTTCACATGAGACATACATGTTATTAACGTCAATCAAGAAAAAGACTTTGTTTTCATGTTTCATGATCTTTTTCTTGTCATTTTAATGATATGGGTAACAACACCCCAGATAATCAATTCTTGGCCATCTAAGAGATAAATATTTTTATAATCGGGATTTTCAGCTTTAAGCCACTGGCCAGACTCATCAATCATTAAACGCTTTACTGTGAAATCATTATCAATTAAAGCAACTACGATATCGCCATGTTTAGCATCTAAGCTGCGATCGACAATTAATTCGTCATCAATTTCGATTCCTGCATTCAACATAGATAAAGATGCAACTTTGACAATGAAAGTTGCAGTTTCATTCTTTATTAAGTGCTCGTTCATATCGAGCACTTTATCTATGTAATCTTGGGCCGGTGAAGGGAATCCTGCGGAAATCTTTTCTAACGCGTAAGGAACAAGAATATGAGAGGAAGGGACAACAAGCTTAATTGAGATAACATCTGATAAAACAATAGATTGATTGAGATATGGTTTTATCTCGATAATGGACGGTACAATATCGCTCATAGTATTCCCCTAACTTGAATTTGTTACAAATTCAAATGATATGCTAGAGCCAAGTTTAAATACAAATTAAAAAAAATGATGATAAACAAATAGAAGTCAAAAGCTGACGTTGTCAAAAGTGCATTTGGTCGGAAATTCTACACGTTTAATTAGCAGATTTACTTGGTTTTGGGAAATAGTCAGCTTTAAATTCACCTAAAGGCAGATCAAAGAAAAATTGATCAGCATCCTCTTTTTTGCAATTCAACCATGCTTCCCGATATTCTTCAGGAATAACGATAATTGATCGTTTCTCATCTTCAGGTTTATGGAACTGGCTCATGAAAGGGTGGTCATCTGCATTAATGGTCAGCATCGACATTGATCTAACTTGTTGGCCATCAATCACCGTTGAATCATAAATTGCTGCCACTGTGAATGGCAAGCCATCCTCTCGATAAATTCCCCATCTTTCCGCTTTACCATTCACATATCTGGGTTCATAGATCTTTTCTACAGGTATTAAAGCAAACTGGCTTTTAGCCCATGCATGTCGGAAGCTCGGCTTTTTATCAACTGTCTCAGTTCTAGCGTTATATGTATACTTTGAGAACTTTAAATCATGGTTCCAAGGTGGAATCATACCAAACTTAACTTGCCGCCATTCTATATGGACATCTTTAGAAAATATAAGAGGGCAGTCGTAACCAGGATAAATATCGGTCTTATAGTCGAACGTTGGTTCGAATAGATCTAGTAGATGTACTCGGTCTTTTAATATCGGTTCATAGTTTGCGCACATAAGTAACCTCAAAATGAGTATTTAATAATAGGTTAAAATTTATTCGACTTTCTTGTATTGAGTTTCTATTGCAGTAGCGGTGTTTTGTTGTAAAGATAACTTGAAAATAAAATGATACTTTGAATCTGAAATAGCCTCTCTAATAACAGCAGAAAACTTCTCTTTTGTTACAGTCATATTTTTTTGATCATTATCAGCTAGTGTGCCTGCAATATAGTCAGGAATTCTTATAAGAGGGTCATACCACATTTTTCCATGAAATTCTGGTTTTCCAAAAGATAGTTGAACTTTATAGTTTTTGGAGAAGGGTAATTTAACTGCTTGGAATAGATATTTACTTCTAATATCAACTATATGGAAAATCATAGGAGAAAGTTTTTCTTTAGATTTTTGACCTAGAGTTGTAAGAATATTGTCTCGGTCGGAGAACCAACAAATATCTTGGAGATCTGGTATTGACTTGAAGAGTTGTAAGTTAATTGAAGAAATTACACAGGAAATAATTTCGATTATCAGTAGTAACTCATTTTTATTTGCTCGAAAAAGTTTTTCTTGAAAAAATTTTACCTGACTTTTTATTGTTTCTGAGTTAGAACTCATGCCTAGACTTTTTAGGAGAATCTGAAAATGGTGTCTTATATTAGGGATAAGATTATCTTTTTCTTTTGGAAGCTGTATACTAATATGGAAAAATAGTCCAGAATTAATAAATTTTAAAAAAGCAGGATTAATAAATTTAGTTTTTTTAATATCACTATATTGTAGTTTGTTTATTCCAGACATTAATGAGTTGATTGGAAAATTTTGTGGAATCAATGTAAAAGTAATAAATTCACTATTCTTTTCAGGATTTCCTAAAGCATAATCACTAGCAATAAACCATTTTTTACTTTTTATATTGCTATTGAGGAAAGATATTAAGTTTTCACTATTTGCTAATGTTTCATTAATAGTATGGAAAATTGCAGGTACAATATGATTTCTAGATAAATCAATTTCATCAAGTTGATCTAGATCGATAAATTTTAGAGGAATATCTGCTATACTTGGTAGTTCTGGGGCATATACGCTCTCAGTAATTTGATTGCTAAATTTATTAATATCGCTTTTAGAGTTATTCACCTATTCACCTTTTAAAGAATTTTCTTCCACTAAGAATTCTTCTTTTCCTTAAATTTCTCTATAAATTTTTGATAATCAAAGTTTTGTTTGTATTGTTCTGGAAGGAAGGTAGTATTCCTATTGTTATCAATATCTAAACCAATACATTTGTAATTACCACAAACTATTTTATATACTTTATATTTTTTATCTCCTTCAGTAACAGTTCCTGAGAATGAATAGTCTTTCTTTGCATAAATCAGGTATAAGTTTTCTTTAATATTTTTTTCGCCTTTTTTATATGCATTGTGTATAAAAGCAAAACCCATGGAAAGTAGGAAAATAACAAAAATAGTAAAGTAGTAATACTCTAAAAGCTTAATCGGCTTTGGTGTTTTATAATTATAAGTGTAATAAAACTTTAAATTATAGTATTTTAAATAAATAAAACTTTTAATTTCATGCCGACGAGAAGGATGATACCCAAGCCATAATGAAATAAACATTAAGATTAGAAAAGATATGACTCTAATAAAAATTAATAATAATTTATATATGGCCACTTTAAGTTTATCAAAAGCTTCAAATAAAATCTCTGTAAATGTTAGAGAACCGAAAAATGTAACTTCATAATTGCTTAAGCCTGCCTCTGCAAGTGAGGCTCCAATTGCTTCTGTTTGCCCTAAATAAAAAGCATATTGACATCCATACCATATTGCAGGCAAAGCTGGCAAAAATACAAATAAAAAGGCAAATCTTCTTAAAATATCTTTAAACATTTTCTATCATTAATTATTTATAAAATTTCTGGTCTAGTTATTAAGTTTTGACAACTAAAACTATCTATCAGTTTAAGAATGAGACATGGAAAATGCCTCATTCTGGCAAGTATTCTAAGCAGCTGTCAGCATTTTGGCAATTTCCGAAGCTGTGGGATTGTAATAAGTATTCACTAAAACACTAATCGTTTTATGGCCAGTAATTTTCGCTAGGATCTCTACTGGTAAACGGTAGTCATGAACAAAACGGGTGATAGCTTCATGGCGTGAGTCGTGGAATGTAATAACACCATCTAAGCCAACTCTCCGTAAGTTACGTTGCCATATTAATCTAAATGCATTCGAGGTAAGAGGAATCATGCGGTCATCGTTAGGATCGTCAGGCAACCAAGAAAGTAACTCTTTTGCCTTGGAAGTTAATGGCACATCACGAGAAGTACCATTCTTAGTATCTAATAGGCGAATGAAATCAGGAAATATTAATCGCTTCTCTACACTAAGTATTTCACCTTTACGCATTGCTGTTTCAAGCGCAAATAGAAAGGACCATGCAACTCGATGTCTTGGCTGAACAGGTACTTTTCCCCATTCATAATCAAGCCCAGCTAAAACTTTATCTATATAGTTCTGATAAATCCTCTGGTTGCGTGGAGGGGGAGCAGTAGGTTTTGATATTTCTTTGAAGGGATTTTCTTTAGTTAGAAATAGTTCTTTGCGTGCAAAATCAAAAACTGAACTATACATGGCCATTTCCCGAATGACTGTTGCACCTTTAACTTGCTTTAAACGTTTATCACGCCATTGTTTAACTAATGCTGGTGTCAGATCGTGAATTGATTCATCTGCTAATTTCCCCCAGTTTTTCTTGAGGCATTTAAGCATTTGAACAATTAAGCGGGCACTCTTCATTTTTCTGCCTTCTTCTTGATAGTACTGTTCAAAAAGGGCATAGAAGGAGATATGGATTTTTTCAGGCTCAGGATTAGCCTGTTCAGATTGTAATTCTAATAATTTTTTAGCGGCCCATTGTTCACACTCACTCGCAGTATCTCGAGTAGCTGTATAACGTTTGCCTAAATAACGGACAGTGATGCGCCACGCGTCTCCGCGCTTAACCGGCTTTTGCATAATAACACTCCAAATTTCGTGGTGTCGCCGCGACACCAAAATTCGCGAAAGCCTAAAAGACATCCACTTTTTTGGTGTCGCAACGGAAATATAAAGCGTTTTTTAATGCGAATTTTGACTATTTTGAGTAGTCAAAGCTGACCGATCGACAATAAAAAACAGGCCACATAACTCGTTAAAGTTATGCAGCCTATTGATTTTAATACATAAAATCTTGGAGCGGGAAACGAGACTCGAACTCGCGACCCCAACCTTGGCAAGGTTATGCTCTACCAACTGAGCTATTCCCGCAATGTGAGCACATTATAGAGTGTTTCACTAAAGTGTCAACACTCTTGTGATTTAATTGAACATTTAATCAGCACGACGCCAAACTGTACCTTGACGCGTATCTTCTAATACAACACCTTGGTCGAGTAAAGACTGGCGAATGCCGTCTGCTTTAGAAAAATCTTTTGCTTTTTTCGCATCAACACGTTGTTGAATAAAATCTTCAATTTCAGCATCAGACAAAGCAAGAGCTTCTTGTCCAATATCTGATTTTAAGAAAGCATCTACATCGTGTTGTACCAAACCTAAAATGTTGGTGAGGTGACGTAACGTTGAATAAAGCACAGTCGCTTGGTCAGCTTGCTCTTCTTTTACAGCACGGTTTAACTCTTTGTTCAGTTCAAACAATACAGCCATTGCTTCGGCAGTGTTGAAGTCATCACACATTGCATTGTTAAAGCGTTCAATAAAGTTTTGATCAAGCGTTTCAGTTGTCGTTTGACCGTACACTTGTTGATAAGCTTTAAATGAATGATAGAAGCGAGTTAAAGAAGTTTTTGCTTCTTTCAATGCAACATCAGAGAAGTTCACAGGACTACGATAGTGCGAAGACACAATAAAGTAGCGAATCACTTCAGGGTGGAATTTCTCCATCACATCACGAATCGTAAAGAAGTTGCCTAAAGACTTAGACATCTTTTCACCATCAACGTTAATGAAACCAACATGCATCCAGTAGTTCACATATTGTTCACCAGTTGACGCTTCACTTTGAGCAATTTCATTTTCATGATGTGGGAACATTAAATCTGAACCACCACCATGGATATCAAAGTGATTACCTAAGCAGCAAGTCGACATCGCAGAACATTCAATGTGCCAGCCCGGACGACCATTGCCCCAAGGTGACGCCCACGATGGTTCATTTTCTTTGGCATGTTTCCAAAGCACAAAGTCAAACGGATGTTTCTTTTCAACTTCTACGTCAACACGCTCACTTGCGCCTGCTTGCATATCATCAAGCTTGCGTCCAGAGAGACGACCATATTTTTCAAATTTGGTAACTTCAAAATAAACATCGCCGTTTGAAGCAGGGTAAGCAGAACCTTTATTGACCAGATTGCCAATCATATTTTGCATCTGATCAATATATTCAGTCGCTTTAGGTGCTTCATCGGGTGCAGCACAGCCTAAATTGGCTGCATCTTCGTTCATTGCATCAATGAAACGAGTGGTGAGCTGTTGAATGGTTTCGCCATTTTCATTCGCACGTTTAATAATTTTGTCGTCAATGTCGGTAATGTTGCGAATATAGCGAACATTCCAGCCTTGACTACGTAAGAAACGTATAATGTAGTCAAATGCAACCATAACTCGAGCATGCCCGATATGACAGTAATCGTAAACGGTCATACCGCAGACGTACATATCGATGTGACCTTCTTTGCGAGGTACAAATTCAACTTTTTTTCGTTGCTCAGAGTTATATAAAACAAACGGTTGCATAAGGGTTTTCAAACACTCAACAAAAACAGTGTTACATCATAACTGATGCATCATTTTTCACAAAGTTTTATACAAGAATTTTATAAGCTTGTGAAATCTTATACATTTAAAAACGTGTAAATGATTGAGTTATGTTAGAATGCCCCCAAATCTTTTGATTAAAATCACCGATCTTAAATAAGAGATCAGATCAATTATTTTGAGTCAAACTCGTATGCCCAATCCTACAGATTTTCAAAGCAGCGCATTAGCAACATTGCGTATTGAGCAGCAAGCCTTAGACGTGTTAGCAACACAAATTAATGACAGTTTTAATCAGGCTTGTGAAATATTGTTACAGTGTAAAGGCCGTGTTGTGATTACTGGCATGGGTAAGTCAGGGCATATTGGCCGTAAAATGGCTGCGACTTTTGCCTCAACCGGTACACCATCTTTCTTTATGCATCCAGGCGAAGCTGGGCATGGTGATTTGGGTATGTTGGTTCGTGGTGACGTTTTAATTGCGATTTCCAATTCTGGAAAAAGTGATGAAATCATGATGTTGATGCCACTCATCAAACATCTTGGTGTACCTCTTATTACCATTAGCCGTACTGATAAAGGGCCAATGCCTCAAAATGCCGACATCGCTTTAACTTTAGGTGAGTCTGACGAAGCGTGTCCATTAGGGTTAGCTCCAACATCGAGCACGACAGCGACTTTAGTATTGGGTGATGCACTGGCTGTTGCTTTACTTGAAGCTCGTGGTTTTACTGCAGATGATTTTGCTCGCTCGCATCCTGCTGGAGCTTTGGGTAAGCGTTTACTTTTACATGTAAAACACCTGATGCACACTGGCGAAGAATTGCCAAAAGTTTCACCAGACACACCAATGAATCAAGTGCTTTACGAAATTTCTAATAAGCGTTTAGGCTTGACGACCATTGTAGATGAACAAGAACATTTGCTTGGTATTTTCACCGACGGTGACTTACGTCGTTTAATTGATAAACAGCAAGGTTTCGACGTAAATTTACCTGTTTCTGAAGTAATGACAAAAAAACCGTCAACTATTTCTCAAGAAGCACGTGCGGTAGAAGCTCTACAACAGCTTAACCTGAAAAAAATTAGTCAATTTGTTGTGGTGGATGACCAAAATAAAGTGATTGGTGTAATTAGTATGCATGACCTTATTCAGGCAGGGGTAAATTAATCAATGGCATCTTATGCATTGTTAGAACAAGCACGTCATTTACAGGCATTGGTTCTGGATGTTGATGGTATTTTGAGTGATGGTTTTGTAACTTTAACGAATAGTGGCGATGAGATTAAGTCGTTTGATATTCGTGATGGTTTAGGTATGAAACTTGCGCAGCAAGCGGGCATGAAAATCATCATTATTACAGGCCGAAAAAGTAATATCGTTGAAAAACGTATGTCTGATTTAGGCGTAGATCTCGTTTTTCAAGGGCGTGAAGACAAAGGTTCTGCGCTACGTGAAGCTTGTGCACAGTTTAATATTTTGCCTTCTGATTGCTTATATATGGGCGATGACTGGCCTGATTTATCTGCTTTTGCAATCGCAGGAATGAGCGTCACTGTGCCAAATGGGCATGAAGAAGTGCGTCGCCGTGCGCATTTAGTTACCCAATCGATGGGTGGACGTGGTGCTGTACGAGAAGTCTGTGATATGTTGCTGATCGCAAAAGGCATTTACCAAGAACTTCTTGAAAAATATCTTGCAGTACCGCATTAATAATAAGATTACTTAAAAAGGTAGGCTATTCCTGCTCATGGATACCAGAGTTTTATCTATTGTTGCTGTAGTGATTGCTGCTATAAGTGGTGGTTATTACTACTATAGTGGCAAAGCAAAAAAACTAGACATTGGTTCTGCGAAGAATATGACATATTCGGCGCAGGGCGTCCATTTGACTCAAACTGATGATCAAGGCAATTTGTATATTCGTGCTGAAGTTCGTCAGCTTGAACAGGATATGCAACAAAAAACATCAAAGTTGGATCAACTTAATGCATCTATGTATAAAGATGGCAAAGTTGATGCAACGTTCTTTGCGAAACAGGCAAATGGCTATGATGATAACCGTAAAGTTATATTATCGGGTGATGTGGTAGCCACTAAACTGGCTCCACAGGGAAAAATTGAATTCAAAACCGATGAATTAACTGGATATCCAAAGACCAGAGAAATTGAAACTGATCATCAAGTGATTGTTCATTCTCCACAAGCCGACTTTGTCAGCAAAGGATTAAAAGCCAATTTGAATAACGGTCAGTACGAATTTTTTAATGTTCGAGGAAAGTATGCACCAAAGTCTTAATTTAAAACGTTCTTCAGCTTTCCTAAAACAAGCTGCGGTAATTACATTCGTTGCTTTATCATCAGCTTCGACTTTTGCGTTACCGTCTGACCGTGGTCAACAAATTTCACTCGTGGCAGACCGTGCAACTTATAACGAAAAAACCGGTTTGACGACCTATACCGGCAATGTCGTGATTGAGCAAGGCACGATGAAGCTTCAAGCCGACTCAATTGTTGCTACGTTAAACTCTAAACGTGAAATTCAAACGATTACTGCTAAGGGTAGACCGTCTAAATTTCAGCAACAAATAAGTGCTGATAAGGGTGTGGCACGTGGTGAAGGACAGACCATTGTTTATAATGCAGATACGGGCATTATTACATTGACTGGTGGTGCATATTTATATCAAGATGGTTCTAGTATTCGTGGTAACTCATTGAAATATAGTATGAACAAAGGTGATGTTGAAGCTCAAGGCTCATCGTCAAATCGTGTGCAAATTATTATTCCGCCATCAAGTTCAAAAAGCTTTCCAGGAGCGCGTGACTAATGCAACAAGCTCTTCAACAACCCCAAACTTTGTGTATTAAGCACTTAGGAAAAAACTATAGTAAGCGTTGGGTCGTCAAAGACGTATCTTTTAGTATGCAAAGTGGACAGATTGTTGGTTTGCTTGGCCCTAACGGTGCAGGAAAAACAACAAGCTTCTATATGGTTGTAGGGCTAGTGCGTATGGATAAAGGTGAAATTCACCTTGATGATCTTGATATGTCCGATTTGGCAATGCATGAACGGGCACGTAAAGGAATCGGATATCTTCCGCAAGAAGCTTCTATTTTTAGAAAGCTGACCATTGCTGAAAATATTATGTCCATTTTAGAAACACGCAAAGACTTAAATAAGCAACAGCGCCAACAACGTCTTACTGAATTATTAAATGATTTTAAAATTAGTCATATTAAAGATTCATTGGGAATGAGTGTGTCTGGTGGTGAACGCCGCCGTGCTGAAATTGCACGTGCATTGGCTGCTGATCCTAAATTTATGTTACTTGATGAGCCATTTGCTGGCGTTGACCCAATCTCGGTTGGTGATATTAAAGATATCATTCAGACTTTGAAAGATCGTGGTATTGGTGTACTTATTACTGACCATAACGTACGTGAAACTCTGGCAATTTGTGAACGTGCATATATTGTCAGTGAAGGGGCTGTCATTGCCGAAGGTACACCACAAGAAATTCTGGATAATGAACAAGTCCGTAAAGTCTACTTAGGTGATGATTTTACAGTTTAAATAAAATGGTTAATCTATTTGTCTAAAAAGAGGTCAATGCCTCTTTTTAGTTTTTTTATATTTATTTATTAAAAACAATAATTTAAATTGCTCAGTTGATGAAAAAGTAATGTGTAAATTATTCAAGTAATTATACTTCTTTATGCAAAAAACTATGTAGAATGTAAAAGCTTTTAAACGATAACAAACAAGATCAACAAGACAAGCATGATTGGATATAACCAAAGAAAAGTAGAAAGGACATGTAAAAAGCCGGCTTTCCTGAAAGGGTTGATGCTTTTAACTTCATTGCATGTACCAGTAGTGATATATGCTGCTAAACCTAGTGAGCAATATCACACCCTAAAAGACAACTTATCACAACTTTTTGCCCCTAAAAGTAGTGATGAATTTAAAGTTGCCAAGATGCAAGACTTGAGTAATTTTAAGCTAGATCGTTCTAGAGTGCAGGAGTTTCCGACTGTTCAACTCAATGATAGAGCAGCTTCATCTTATTCAAATCTGCCATCAAGGAAAATGACTCTGCAGGAAGCGGTGAGAATCGCAATCCAGCGTAATCCTGATATTTCCCAAGCCATTTCAACTTTAGCTGGCCAAAACGCGGGTATTGATGTTGCGAAGGCGGGTTATTATCCTCAAATTTCTGGTGGTATTACCACAGGTGACTTGAGTAGTGGTGAACGTGGTCGGCAGTTATTGACTTTAAACGCAACTCAAATGCTTTATGATTTTGGTAAAGTCAAATCAGGTGTATCGGTTGAGAAGGCCAAGCTCCAAGTCGAGCAGGCCAATGTGCTGGTCAGCATTGACGATATTGCGCTTGATGTGGCTCAGTCGATTATCAATATTCAGCGCTATCTCCAATTAAATAAAATTGCCGAGCAGCAAATTGCAGGTATTCAGCGAATTCAGGAAATTGCCAATTTACGTGCAAATGCTGGTATTAGTAGCCAAGCTGACCCCATCCAAGCTCAGTCTTATTTACAAGCTGCACAGTCTGGTTTGATTGCACAGCAATCTTTATTACGTCAGTACCAGCAACATTTAAGAACATTACTAGGTGGAGATGTCTCACGAACAGGTTGGATTATTTCAGATGATTTGGTGAAAGTGTCCGATTTATATGGTGAACCTGAATTCAATACCATCCCAAAAATGATCGCTGCACAAGCGGGCATCGAAGTAGCCAAAGCGCAAAAGGAACAGACCCGTTTAACACGTTATCCAACTTTGGCAGTAAAAGGCTCGGTCAGTCAGGCAATTAATGGTAGAAACCCAAACAATGATGAAGACGATGGTTTATATAGCTCGGTCATGCTTGAAGCCACCAGTCAGTTTTATCAAGGTGGGGCAGTTTCTTCTCAGGTCAAAATGGCAAGTTATGCAGAAGAAGCAGCAAAGTCTAAAGTTAATTCAGTCTATATGGATGTTCTGGATCAGATCAGAACCAGCCGTGAGCAAATTGAAAATAAACAACGCCAAATGCAGGTGCTGACCAATCGTCAAGCCACTACGGTTCGTACACGTGAACTTTATCAAGAGCAGTACAAACTTGGTACACGCTCATTGGTCGATTTACTGAATGCAGAGCAGGCCATTCATAGTGCCAATTCAGAACTCGAAACGGCACGTTATGACATTTATAACAGTATTGTGCAATACATCTCGGCAACAGGACGTTCCCGCCAAGCTTATGACTTAAATAATATTTCAATTCAGGGGTTCGAAGTACAACCATGATGACAAAAATAAACTACCAGCCCTGGTTACAGGCGGTCTTAACGATTGCTAAACATTATCGAATTGAGCCTTCAGAAGAAAGAATCCGTTTACAACTTGACTGGAACCAGAATCAAAACCTTGATGATGTTTTACAGTTAATGACACGTCAGGTTGGGCTAAACCTACGTAAAGTACCGTTTTCTTTAGAGCTGCTGAACCCGTGGCGGCTACCTGTTATGGTCGAGTTTCATGACGGACAGGTCGGCATTATTGATAAAGCCGATACCCAAGGTAATGTCAGTATCCAGTTTAGTGGGGATCAGGGACTTTCTCAAAATTTAAGCTTAGATGTCTTAAAAAATACAATTAAGAATGTCTATATCCTGCGTCCTGAAAGTTCTATTCCCGATGCGCGTATTGATGAATATATCAAACCCTATGAAGCAAGCTGGTTCTGGTCAATTGTTCTAAGAGACTGGAAGCGCTACGTTGATATTATGTTTGCCTCACTCATTGCCAATGTGCTGGCACTGGCAACCATTGTTTTCTCAATGCAAGTCTATGACCGTGTTGTGCCTTCACAGTCTGTTCCAACCTTATGGGTGCTGGCTGGTGGTGTACTGATTGCCGCTATTTTTGAGTTTATCTTACGTGTGTCCCGAGTTTATCTATCCGATATTATTGGTAAACGAGCAGATTTACTTGTTTCTGACCGTGTATTTGGTCACGCCTTAAGAATCAAAAATAAAGATCGTTCAAAGTCTACAGGTAGTTTTATTTCCCAGATTCGCGAGCTCGAAGGTGTTCGTGAACTGGTGACCTCTACCACCATTAGTGCAATTGCCGATTTCCCATTCTTTTTCCTGTTCCTGACCATCTTTGCCATTATTGGCGGAAAGCTGTTTTGGGTGATGTTGCTGGTTGTGCCGCTTATGATTTTGCCGGGTCTTCTGGTGCAGAAAAAGTTAGCGCAATTGGCACAAGAAGGCATGAGAGAATCTTCAATCCGGAATGCCATTCTGGTTGAAGCGGTGCAGGGTATTGAAGATATCAAGTTGTTGCGTGCCGAATCGCGTTTCCAAAACCAATGGAATCACATGAATGAAGTTTCAGCCGATATTGGTATGAAACAACGTAAAATTGTCGGTACCTTAATGGCATGGACCCAAAAGATTCAGGGCTTAACCTATGCAATTGTGGTTTTGGTAGGATGTTTTGCAGTGATGGAGGGTGAAATGACCACGGGTGCTTTAGTTGCCTGTTCAATTTTATCTTCACGCATGTTGGCGCCGATTGCGCAAATTACGGGTGTATTGGGGCGTTTACAGCAGGCGAAAGTGGCTAAACAGAGTCTGGATGAACTCATGCAACGCCCGATTGATCAGGCTGAGCGTTCACATCTGGTACATAAAGCAGTTTTAAATGGCGACTATGAATTAAAAAATGTCTTGTTCCAATATGGAGAAGAAGACCCGAAACCAAGTTTAGCAATCCGCCATTTAAAAATTCGTGCTGGTGAAAAAATTGCAATTCTGGGGCGCAATGGTGCTGGTAAATCGACACTGCTTCAGCTTCTATCTGGCATGCAAGTCCCTGTTCAAGGCGCAGTGCATTTAGATGGTCTGGATCTTTCTTTAATTGACCCATCTGATGTACGTCGTGATATGGGTTTACTTAACCAGAACGCACATCTTTTCTACGGTACGATTCGTGAGAACCTAACTTTGGGCGCACCGCTTGCAACCGATGAAGATATTCTTCGTGCTCTAGTGGTGACGGGTGCATTACCTTTTGTTCAAGAGAAAAAAGAAGGGCTCGATCACCTGATTTTAGAGGGCGGGGTTGGTTTCTCGGGTGGTCAGAAACAAGCCTTGTTATTGGCTCGTTTATTGATTCGTCAACCCAACATTTTATTGCTGGATGAACCGACAGCAGCGATTGATGATGTGGCAGAGAAACAACTGATTGATCATTTAAAAGGCTGGCTGGCCCATCGAACCTTGGTGGTTGCGACTCACCGCCGCGCTGTTTTAGAACTGGTGGACCGTATTATTGTCGTTAACGACGGCAAAATCGTGATGGATGGTCCAAGAGATCAGGTCCTTAATCAATCAACAGCCCAACAAAAACAAGTGCAAGGGGATAATTCATGAGCGAACCAAAACAAGAACTCACCCGTTCAATGAATGTCTCTTATAGTGAGCCACCGTTACCACGTGCCAGTTTAGTGATCTGGATTGTGGGGATTGGCTTAGTTATTTTCTTTATCTGGGCATGGGTATTTAAACTTGAAGAAGTCTCTACCGGCACGGGTAAAGTAGTTCCATCGTCTAAGGAACAGGTCATCCAGTCCTTAGAAGGTGGTATTTTAACCAAGCTAAATGTACAAGAAGGCGACATTGTTCAAAAAGGCGAAATTCTTGCGCAATTAGATCCAACCCGTTTGGCATCGAATGTCGGTGAATCAAGATCTTTACTGATCTCCGCTCAGGCAACTTCAGCACGCTTACGTGCAGAGGTGAATGGTACTCCATTAGCTTTTCCTGAAATTGTGCTAAAAGAACCAAAACTTGTACATGAAGAAACAGCGCTATATGCGTCCCGCAGAGCTAATCTCGAACAAACACTTGCAGGCTTTAGACAGGCTTTGCAACTGGTACAACAAGAACTGGCAATGACGGAGCCTTTAGTTGCTAAAGGTGCGGCAAGTGAGGTTGAAGTTTTACGTTTACGTCGTGAAGCAAATGATTTGCAAAATAAAATGAATGATGTGCAGAACCAGTATTTTGTGCAGGCTCGTGAAGAGTTATCGAAAGCCAATACTGATATTGAAACGCAGCAACAAGTCGTACTGGGTCGTAGTGACAGTTTAGATCGTGCAGTGTTTAAAGCACCAGTACGTGGTGTCATAAAAGAAATTGCAGTCACTACCCATGGCGGTGTTATTCCGCAAAACGG